>DNHN01000332.1 GCA_003485825.1 Bacteroidota bacterium
CTGCAGTTGGGTAGCGAATTAGGTTTGAGGTTGCAGGGGTATCAGCTAACACATAAAGTGGATACTCTGTTACCATTCGTTCGTCCATTTCGTAATAAGCCATTTTAGTATTGCTTGGTGATGGGAATAACCCATTGGTAATCCCAAATTCTGAACGATGTACCGTTTTACCGATGACTATACCCTCTGTAGATGAAGAAATCTCATTACTTTTATTCTCTCTAGAATAGCCAAAACCCTTTTCTGTTTCTCCATAAATCCCCAATCCGTCATTAAAGTACTGTACACTAGAGATATTTACTTCATTTTCATAAGCGAGTAATCGAGTTGTTCCCTCTTCTTTATTGTAGGCATACCCTTTATCACCGCTCATAAATTGAAACTCATTATCATTGATCCAATTCGCTCGAGGTAGACGTCCTAATTTCGAATCTTCTGGAAGTGTCTTATTAATATCATCTAATGTGATAGTTATGTTTCTTCCCTTAGTTAACGCTATTTGCTGTACTTCTATCAAATTTCCTTCTGGAGTTAATCTCACTTGAGAAAACCATTCTCCACCCGGCAACCACTGCAGATCGTATAGACCTTTTGGATAAAGATGGTAACCTGTGATGGCGTCTTGGATAGTAAGCAGTTTGTCTTGTGCAAAGCCGAAAACTGAAAAGGCTACAAATAGAAATACACTAATTTTTCTCATACTGAGCAAATATGCAGAATAATTGCACGTCAATATAAGAAGTATGATAAAACGGGGATAAAGTTTGATGATTGTACGTCAATGCGAAGAATTAGACAAGAATAACTAGCTGTGAGTATTGCGGGAACCTACCAAAGAGACTATTTATTATGAAATTAAGTCAGTAGTGGCATGTTTTAAACGTTTAAACCTGAACGGGTATCCAGTTTCCATGGATATACTGTATCGCCTCAGGAGTCAATACCCTAACGTTAATCCCATCTTGTGTACATAGTTCTTTATTAGAGCCGCCCAACAAACTAGCTACTTCCAGCTAGTATTATGTTCACAGATCGTATACACTATGTTCTTGTTCTTCTCGTACTTCTTCTTCTTTTCTGAAAGTTAGGTGCCAAAAATAGATAGCTAAACCAGCTGATCCAGTAAACCCTATGAACGTGGCGATACCTTCGAATAAACCATCTAACCGAAAAATACCAATATCAGTATTGAGAGCTATAATGACCAATATACAAGTGCTTATTAATAAATGATATCTATAAATGCTCTTTTTACCATGAATGATAACGTCTATGAGGGATCCGAGATACTGCGTAATTCCTAAGGGTAAAGCCAAAAATAAGATCCAAATAAACAGAGGTTCGAATATGCTTGCAATTAGCACTATTGCTAAGCTTATTAAAATAAAATATTGAATGTATTTATTGATTTTTTTCATTGTAATAAAGAATAAAAGCGGCGAACACTGCCCGCCGCAAGGCTTACAAATTTAGGGTTTAGATTTCTTGCATTCTCTGTAGTTCCTCTTTTCTAGCTCTGCCTTCAGCACTTTTCTTTTTGCCTCTAAAGAGCATAAACATAAGGAAGAAGACCATAAGGCCCAGCACTACGGCAAGCATTCCAATTTTGCTACTCAGTGTCTCAAAAAGCTCCTGCATTCCATAGCTTAATTCCTCAGTGCTTACTCTCACGCCTTCTACAAACTCATTTTTATACGTTATGAACTGACTTTTATTGATTTTCATTCTGAACAGTGCAAATCCTAAGCTCAGTAAATAGAAACCCGTTTCAAAGAGTCTATTCGTACTATTAGCTATCTCTTGCCTGCCGCTAAAGATGTCAAGCATAAATATTTTACTGTTTTTGAAAAAGATGCGTGCTACAATAAACGTAAGTAGAATGGCGATAGGTAAGTACGCGATGTAGGTTTTTACGATTAACTCTGTCATGATGTTTGATTTTTAAGTGTTTATAAAATTAATTATTGATTGTTTTCTTTTGCTTAGCACATGTAGCACAATGATATTATTGAAGTGTAATATGCCTAATATCAGTACGATAGTACCTACTTTTCTACTCAGCTCTTCGATAGCAAGTACCACAGTCTCCACCGCTCCAAACTGTGAAACGGTGATAGCGATATAGCCAATATTCACAAGGTAGTAACCGGTGAGAAGTAGGTTATTTACTGTTTTTGAAAACTCCTCGTTATCGAATAGGTCAAGGATGAGATAGTATCCATTTCGGTGAAGGTCCTTACCTACTTGAATAGTGATGAGCCCTGCTATGCATAGGTATATGGTGTAAACAAATAACGTATCCATATTTTTATTATTATATTTTCAATATTTAATGAAACTTTAATTCAAAAAAAAGGTCATACTAATTTGAGTAATACCTTGTAAAACCAATTCTCATCGGACTTTTCAAACTTTTCTAACATCTTATCTACTTTTAGGGCAAAATCTTCAATATCATTTACTCTATTCAGCAACTCTTCATTTTCCCTATTTACTTCAGTCCCTCCTTTCAATTCTACAAGTGCCGCTATAACCGGCTCCAATTCGCGTTTCCGTCTTTGCTTTGCTATTTGTCTGGCCACTACCCATATATCTTTCTTAGCACTGTAGAAATCCTTTCTGTCCCCAGATATCATTTCTTTACTGGCTAGCCCCCACTCTACCAAAGCACGTACATTCATATTGGTATTGCCCCTGCTAATCTGCAGAGTATCCATCATTTGCTCGGTACTCATTGGTTTCTCTGAAATCATCAAAAGAGCGTGCAATTGTGCCATCGTTTTATTGATACCCCAATTGGTTCCTAAAGTTCCCCAGGTATGCACAAATTTTTGTTGTTGCTCGTTTAGTTTCATTGATTCTTAGTCCAAAGGTAATAAAAGTTTTGTACTTTCAATATTTATCGAAAATTAAATATGTTTTTTTTATATCGTTTACTATGTCATACTGTAACACAAAACCATTAATGTATTATCTTTGTTCTCAGTAAAATAATACAGAACAATAATTAATGTCAAAATCACAAGAAACTTATTCCAAAAAAGAAAAGGAAAAAAAACGTAAAAAGAAGAAGAAAGAGAAGGAAGAGAAACGTCTAGAACGCAAAGCTAATTCTACTGCAGGAACACTAGACAACATGATGGCTTATATAGATGAGCACGGTAATATCTCAGACACTCCACCAGACCCAGATGCTAAAATTGAATTTGACTTAGACGACATTGTAACCAGTGTTCCTAAGCAAGAAGAGTTTGACATGGAAGCTACTCGTGAGGGTAAGATAGATTTCTTCAATACGGAAAAAGGTTTCGGTTTCATAAAAGAAATAGGTACAGGCGAGAGCTACTTCGTGCACTACAAGGGACTAATAGATGACGTTATAGAAGGCAATAAAGTAAGTTTCGAACTTGAAAAAGGAATGAAAGGGTTAAATGCTATAAATGTGAAGAAGATTCAGTAAGCATTAGCATACCAAAATATAGAAGCTCCAATCACTTTAGTGGTTGGAGCTTTTTTATGTGAAAACTTACAGTCTAGTTTTAGATGCCAACTCCCTACTCCTATTGTAGTTCTTAAGGTGTCAAACTCAAGTAAGTCTATCCATGCATTTGACTCATCCTCATCTATACAATTCAATCTTATTTAAATCGTACACATTGACCATAATCCTCTATAAACTAAACCAATACGACCACTCGGAAGATTAGGTCCATCTTATAACTGTAAGTTATTTAAAAATCGGATTACTTTACATAATACTACGACAGCTGAACAGAATTAGATTTTTCCAAAAAAACAATCACCTATATCTACACATTTAGCGCACCTAAACGAATTCCAAAAAAAAGACACCTCTCAAATGAAAGGTGTCTTACTATGTCTAAAGAGCAGCATAGCTACTCACTATAATATTTGATTACGGACTAAACAAAACTCTTACTCACTACCAATTCCTTAGTACCGTGCGTCCAAGAGTAGAATCCTTCTCCAGATTTGATTCCTTTTTTGCCTGCATTTACCATATTCACAAGTAGTGGACAAGGTGCATACTTTGGATTACCAAAACCATCATGAAGCACGTTCAGTATAGCTAGACATACATCTAGCCCTATGAAATCTGCTAGTTGTAGCGGCCCCATCGGATGAGCCATCCCGAGCTTCATTACCGTATCTATGTTACTCACCTCTCCTACTCCCTCATGCAGCGTCCAGATAGCCTCGTTGATCATTGGCATTAAGATTCGATTGGCTATAAAACCGGGGTAGTCATTTGCCATCGCAGGAATCTTGCCAATTTTCTGACTGAGTTCATCTATAGTAGCAGTCACTTCTTTTGAAGTATTGTAACCATTGATGATTTCTACAAGCTTCATCACTGGAACAGGATTCATAAAATGCATACCAATCACCTTATCCGGTCTTCCTGTTTGCGCAGCCAACTCTGTGATGCTGATAGAAGAAGTATTTGATGCTAAGATACATCCTGCAGGTGCGTGAGTATCCATATCTTTAAATATCTTAAACTTAAGTTCTTTATTCTCAGTAGCTGCTTCTACTACTAGATCTGCAGATTTCACGCCTTCAGCTAATGTCGTAAAAGTAGTAATATTAGCTAGTGTAGCTGCCTTATCTGCTTCAGATATTCTCTCCTTTGCCACCATACGGTCTAGGTTTTTAGCTATGGTAGCTAATGCCTTATCCAATGCTTGTTGGCTAATGTCTACAAGTGCTACATGGTAGCCATTCTGGGCAAATACGTGGGCTATTCCATTGCCCATAGTTCCTGATCCTATTACTGATATATGTTGCATACTTTAAATTGTTTATTGTTCTGCGAAGGTATAATTCTAAAACTTGAGTGTAACTGTTAAACCGTTGTATAAACCCATTCCAGATTTCAGCGTAAATAAATCTGGTTGCACTCGCATGCTTAGGTCTTTATTTACCTTAAACTCTTTGAGATGTGCATCTACATTAGCATCAATAGCTTGAAGAGCGTAGAGTGCGACAAAACCTATAAGAGAGATATCTCTGTATCTTCTGTGAAAATCTCGGTCACTTTTGATAGAAGCTTCTGACCTATTTGGTGAGAGGTCTAACGTATTCGTATCTCCATCGATTTTGGAAACGAGTATCCTCTGGTAGCGCGCAAGACTGTCACTATTGTACTTCCACATATAGGCTAATCCACCAATACCTGCGTACACTACACCGGCTTTTAAGTACTTTTTATTAAATATCTGTCCTGCTCCTGGCAGCACTAAAGCAAGTACTGTGGCCTTCTTTGGATCTGACCACTCAGTACTATCATTACCTATTTTGGGAATAGAATTGATACTTCCGGGTTGACTTTGTCCAGACTGTACACCTTGTAAATAACTGATAGAATATGGCCGCTGAGCATACGCTAGGCTACTTACGAGAAGCCATATACTGATAAAAGCTATATTCCGCATATACTGCAAAATTAGCTAAACCATTTTGTCTAAGATAGCCTGCAACTGCTCCTTAGATGAAAAGCTAATGATAATGGTTCCATTATCATTAGAACGAGATTTGAATTTTACTTCGGTATTCAGTTTCTTAGCAATTTTCTCTTTGGTACTGATATAGTTTGTAAAGTCAAAATACTTAGCCACCCCCTTACTGAATGCTGCAGTGGGCTCATCTTTCTCACTACGCACCATATCTTCTACTTGGCGAACTGACAAACTTCCGTTCACCGCCGCTTTAAATATTGCGAGTTGCCTTTCCGTATTCTCTACATTCACTAATGCACGCGCATGTCCCATCATGAGTCTTCCCTCTTTAATGGCCAACTGTATCTCATCTGGTAGTCTAAGTAGCCTAAGGTAATTGTTTACAGTACTTCTTTTTTTGCCTACTCTGTCTCCTAGCTCTTCTTGCTTAAGACCACACTCCTCCAGCAAACGCTGATACGATAATGCAACTTCTATAGCATTCAGGTTTTCACGTTGGATATTTTCTATAAGAGCCATTTCCAGCATTTGCTGGTCATCGGCCAATCGTATATAAGCAGGTATATGGCTAAGTCCAGCCAATATAGAGGCACGAGTGCGACGCTCACCACTAATAAGCTCATACTTCTCAAAACCTACCTTACGCACGGTAATAGGCTGTATGATGCCGTGCACCTTTATAGATTCACTTAATTCCTCTAGTGCTTCATCATCAAATTCTGTACGTGGCTGAAACGGATTAGCTATAATTTGACTTATCTTAATTTCAGCAATACTATGCAGTGCTTTTGGCTCTAAACCTGTGATATCTGTATCTGAGTTTTCTAATAATGCACTCAGTCCTCTTCCTAATACTTTCTTACTCATTTACTGAATTATTCTCTCTTCTTCGCTAATTTTAGTCATACCATTTTTTTGAAGCACCTCTCTGGCTAAGTTTAGATAACCTACACTTCCTGCCGCTGTGGCGTCATGCTCTAAGACGGGAATCCCAAAACTAGGAGCCTCGCTAAGCGTTGTGTTTCTCTTTATTATAGTATCAAACACTAAATCCTGGAAGTGAAGTTTTACCTCTTCCACTACTTGATTCGATAATCTCAAGCGAGAATCATACATAGTCAGCAGTAAGCCTTCAATTTCCAACCTCGTATTTATACTACGCTGCACTATTTTTATCGTATTGAGCAACTTACCTAATCCTTCTAGGGCAAAGTACTCACACTGTACAGGTATCATTACAGAATCTGATGCCCCAAGCGCATTGGTCGTGATAAGTCCAAGTGATGGCGAACAGTCGATGATTATAAAATCATAACTATCCTTTACCTTATCGAGCATTCTACTCATTATTTTCTCTCGATTTGGTAGGTCTATCATTTCAATCTCCGCTCCTACTAAGTCTATATTAGCAGGTAAGATTTGCAGATAATCATACTTGGTGTCTAAAATCGCATCGGTAGGATTCAAATCCTGAACCATAAGCTCATAGAGTCCTAATCGAATATTTTTAGGGTCAAAACCAAGGTGTGAAGTAGAGTTAGCCTGAGGGTCTGCATCTATAAGCAGTACCTTATTTTCTAATATAGCAAGACTGTAAGCTAAGTTAATAGCAGTTGTAGTTTTTCCTACTCCCCCTTTTTGATTGGCAATGCAGATAGTTTTTGACATATATAAAGT
>DNHN01000119.1 GCA_003485825.1 Bacteroidota bacterium
CTTGTTCAGATGCCTATTCTTTTTGCAATGTTCAGATTCTTCCCGGCGAGCATTGAGCTACGTCAAGAAAGTCTTTGGTGGGCAGATGACTTGAGTACGTACGATAGTATATATGATTTAGGTTTCAATATTCCATTCTATGGCGATCACGTCAGTTTATTTACGCTTTTGATGACTGCGGTAACTATTCTGTATACCTACATGAATAGTCAAAATAGTGGACAAATGGTTGGACCAATGAAGTCTATAATGTACATTATGCCAATCATGTTCTTAGGCTTTTTCAATAACTATGCTGCGGCTCTATCTTTTTACTATTTCCTATCTACGTGTATCACAGTAATACAAAATTTTGTAATACGTAAATTCGTGATAGATGAAGATAAGCTTCGTAAGCAGATAGACGAGAGTAAGAAGAAGAAAGTAAAAGTAGCTAAGAAGTCTGGGCTTCAAAAGCGGTTAGAAGATATGGCAAAGAAAAGAGGCATAGATCCATATAAGGGTAATCCAAAAGCTAAGCCATCTGCTGGAAAAGGTAAAAAACCTAAGAAGTAATTTTTTTAAATTAGGTTGTCTTCGTCTAGTCTTGATTGTGATAAGCAGTCAGCATAGACACAGAATTAACAGTATAAAGGACTCCGAGAGGATTCCAAGTGTACTGTATTCATCATAAGGCCTAACGTTATATTTTCTAAACTTTCGACAACGCATATTTAATTGGGTGCGTATAGACTATAGGCATACCGTGCTAAGTTGATGTTAGTGAATGCTTATCACACGATACAGGAATTGTATTACCTAAGACCTGCCAGCAAAAATTCAATTTCTCTGCACGGGATATTGTACTGATCGGACAGCACGGAATTGGTTAGTTTGCCTTTGTACATGTATGTACCGGCTCGCATCCCTTCGTGATTTCTAAGACACTCGTCTATACCACCATCGTTTGAGATACCAATGAGTAATGGGGTAAGTATATTACTAAGTGCATAACTGGCTGTTCTGCTAAATCTGGACGGTATGTTCGGCACGCAGTAGTGAAGTACACCGTGTTTTTCAAATACGGGCATTTTATGATTCGTAGCCTCAGACGTTTCAAAACATCCTCCTTGGTCTATACTTACATCCACAATGATGGATTTGGGTCTCATGTTAGTCACCATTTCTTCTGTAACCACACAGGGACTAAGTCCAAGAGGACTACGAAGTGCACCTATAGCTACATCACATTCGGAGAGTGCTTTAGCTAATACCTTAGGAATAATAGTACTACTGTGGACACGTGACCCAAGACTTTTTTCTAACCTCCGTAGTTTCTCGAGGCTATTATCAAAAACTTTTACACTTGCACCTAGGCCGAAAGCGGCTCGTATTGCGTATTCACCTACAGCTCCAGCTCCTAATACTACTATTTGTGTCGGTTGGATACCCGGGATGCCTCCAAAAAGTTCACCTTTACCAGAATTGTAATTACTCAAATACTCAGCCGCTATTAATACAGAGGCCCGTCCAGCTATTTCACTCATGCTACGTATGATGGGAAGTGAACCATCGTCATCGCGAAGAAACTCAAACCCTATGGCCGTAATATTTTTAGAAAGCAGTTTTTTAATAATGACCTCGCTAGTGCGGACCATCTGAAGAGCGCTCATCACTATTTGCCCATGTTTCATCAAGTCAATCTCCTCTTCCGTAGGAGGTGCTATCTTCAGAATTATATCACAAGAGTATACACTCTTGGTGTCAAATACGATTTCTCCACCGCTATTGCTGTAATCTATATCTTTAAAATTGGCCTTATCACCACAATTGGATTCTATCTTTACTTCATGCCCTTGAGAGACGAGAAGCTGCACAGCCATTGGGGATAACGGAACCCTATGTTCTTGAAAAATCGTTTCTTTAGGGATACCTATACTAAGTGATTTATTGTCCTTACCCAAAGCGAGGAGTTTTTCTTGAGGCTGTAAGCTGGCCTCTCTAGCTAAATCACCGAATGAAGGATTTGATACACTACCCATATTTATAACTATTTAACTGCAATATAACGCTAATTTTATATAATATTGAACACTTTCTGACACTGTTGGCAAGCCAGACATATAATGACACTTTATCCTATTTCCTTTGTACATTATGAAGTTAAAAATCACTACCGGTCTTATCATACTTACTCCATTTTTATCCATGGCAGGAGAGAATGATTCATTGGCGATGAAAATCTTACCAAAAGATAAAGATAAAACCATTATACTTTCAGATGTAGATAGTGCTCAGTCTACGGTAGACTCCACAGATGCTCGGGTTGCGGCAATAGATACCACTAATCGATTAGAAGAGGTAACCCTAGAAAATGCTACTTACATAGAGCCAGTGGTGTATTTAAACGATGAAATAATTTCTTTTGAATTGAACCAAATACCTGTAGATGAGGGCTTATTTAATCACCACTGTAGTCTGATGGATTTTAAGGTACCTATGGAGTACAATGACCTGGTAAAGTCTCAGATTGATTTTTTCGGTGTTAGATGGCAAGCCAAATTAAAAACCATGGTCACGAAGTCACAGCACTTTTTTCCACTCTATGAATCCATTCTTGCAGAGTATGACATGCCGCTGGAGATTAAATATCTTTCGATTATCGAATCTGGACTAAATCCACACGCACGTTCTAGATGTGGAGCTGTAGGACCTTGGCAGTTTATGCCGGCTACCGCTCGCATATTTGATCTTAAAATGGATTACAACGTGGATGAACGTAAATCCTTAGATAAAAGTACACGTGCAGCATGCACTTACCTCAAGCAAATGTATAACCAGTATGGTGATTGGTTAGTAGCCTTAGCTGCATATAACTGTGGGCCTGGAAATGTTCGTAAAGCGATGCGTCTATCTGGATCTACTGACTTCTGGGGTATTTATAGGTACCTTCCAAGAGAGACACAAAATTATGTACCTAAATTCATAGCTATAACGTATATGATGAACTTTTACGATGAGTATTGCATCGTACCTGCTCCTATAAATGATTCATTGTACATGTCAGATCAGGTTTTCTGTAAAGAAGGCTATGATTTTGAGGTGATCGCTGAAAAATTAGGGATATCAAATGAGCAGTTACTTCAATTTAATCCAGAGCTTAAGCGAGCTAACATTCCGTACAAAGGAGAAGGATATACCCTAAGTGTACCTCAATCGGTTACTCAGCTGTATTACGAGAATGAAAAGGATATTGAGGCTAAATCTATTGTGCGCGCTGAAGAAAAACGAATCGCTGAAGCCAATAGGCCAAAAGTCACCTATCACTATGTGCAAAGGGGAGAATCACTAATAGTCATAGCCCGTAAAAGAGGTGTTACCGTTAGTCAATTGAGACAGTGGAATGGTATAAAGGGAAGCACTATATATCCAAAACAAAGGTTAAAGATATATAGATAACCAATATATTCGACCATATGCCAAAGCTAATTTTCTATACCCTATTTGTAGTATTCACCTTTCAGAGTTGTACGCCAACCGATAAAGAAAAGAAATCATTATTACCAATGAGCTCTGGTGAGCTTACAGAGATTGTACTGCTTACAGACGCAGCCAGTCTTGATAGTGCATACAAACTAGAAATAGAATCTGTTTTTAGCAAGGCTATTATAGGTCAGCCTCCTCCAGGTGAACCCATGTTTAAAGTGCTGTTTACGGATGAAAGTTTCTTTCAGGGATACTTTCGAAAACACTTAAATATTATCGTCCTCATTCATAGAGATCACGCGGAAGACCTGAAGAAAGTTATGAGTGATCAATTAATCACTAAAATACTTGAAGTACAGTCTTCTAAACCTGGTATTTTAGGAGTGAAACAAAGTGAGTTGTATGCCCAAAATCAGCATGTATTCTTTGTCTTAGCAGACAATAAATCGGATATGCAGTCGAAATTAAAAGCTAAGAAAGAAGACATTTTAGCTATAGCCCTAAATCAAGAAAATAAAGCAGGTAAGCGAAAGCTTCTCGGAACTAAAAGACCGAAAGAAGATATGTTTTACCAAAAAAGTATTCAAAAGCGTGGTTTTGGAGTTCGTAAGCCAGCATCCTACAGGGTGGCTATAGATAATGATGAGTTTGCGTGGTTAAGAAAATCAAGTACTACGCAGGAGCAGGAAATGGGCATACTACTTTTTGAAGCGCCCTATACCAGCAAAGAGGACCTAACTACAGAAAACCTAATTAAAATACGAAACTCATATACAAAGAAATATATACCCGGACAATACGATAGTAGTTATATGAAGTACTCTACAGCTTTACCTCCAGTGCGTATAGACCAAAACTTTAAAGAAAAGTACGGTGTAGAAATCAATGGATGGTGGGACGTGAAAGGGGACTTTATGGGAGGACCATCGTATATACGAGCTGTAGTAGATCAGAACAATAGCAGAATTGTATTCGCGGAAGGTTTCTTATTCTATCCGAATGAAGACAAAGCAAAACCCCTAAGAGAACTAAAAATTTTAGTAAACACACTTTCTATTAAATGATGAATATTGAGATTTGGGCCAGTGGAGGTGGCACTAATGCTGATGCACTCATCCGATACTTCAAAAATGTCGCTGATATATCCGTAGTATCTGTAGGGTGCAATAGGAGAGAAGCAGGGGTATTTCAAGTAGCCAAACAACACGCAATTCCTAGTACGTATTGGGGAAAGTCAAACTGGAATGCCAAGGATATACTCGCTGAACTTGCAGAAAGAAAAGTAGATTACATCGTTTTAGCCGG
>DNHN01000241.1 GCA_003485825.1 Bacteroidota bacterium
ATAGGATTAATTCGAGCTGCTTTGCGAGCTGGCCATATTCCTGCACCCAAGCCTACAAGTGTACATACCAGCAGCGCTAAACCTATCCAGTCCCAAGGCACTATGAAGCTACCTCCTATGAACTTACTGATAGCATTACCCGCCATCAGACCAAAAATAACTCCAAGTACACCCCCTATCTGACAAATGGTGATAGCTTCTATAATAAACTGATTGAGCACAGTACTACCCTTAGCTCCTATGGCTTTGCGTGTACCAATCTCTTTAGTGCGTTCTGTTACAGAAACTAGCATAATATTCATAAGTGCTATAGCAGCTCCCAATAAAGTAATAGCCGCTATAAAAATAGCCCCTAAGATAATGATGTTTAAGTTTTCCAATAGCGCCTTAGAGATACTGTCACTCTTTATAATACTAAAATTCGTCTTTTCTTTTATCTTGAGCTTTCGTACTTGTCTAAATAGGTTCTCACTATAGCTGGATACTGACTCCATAACCTCTACGTCTCCTACAGCCACCCCTATGTTATAACTCACATTATCACTTGGAAACTTAGCTCTAGCCAAAGATACAGGCACTACGACCACTCTATCCCCACCGAAATCGAACGCTCCACCTTTCTTGCCCAGTAAGCCTACTACCAGTAGCTTAACCCCACCTACACGTATATACTCATTAAGACAATCTTCAGTACCAAAGAGCTTTTCTTTTATCTCTTGTCCTATGACCGCTACAGCTATATTACGGTCAACGTCTGTAGCGTTTAAATCACGCCCTTCTGCTAATTCATAGCCTGCTACTTGGGTATATCCTTCGTCACCACCAATTATATTCGTATTAGGGTTGGTTTTTTTACTCCCTTTCTTAGCTATTGCATTCCAAGAGTTATTGCTATTTACAGATACCGTTGCATCAAATTCAAATCGATCTTTAAACTCCTTAGCCTGCTGGTACGATATATTCTCATAATTAACACGCTTCTTTTTCCTATTGATATTAAACCCAGCAGACCGATTTTGGATATTGAATGAATTCGCCCCCATAAAGCTAAAATTCTTGACCAAGCTGCTCTCAATACCATCAATAGCGGTAAGTATTCCTACTAGCGAAGTAATACCTATAGCTATTATCATGCACGTAATGATAGTGCGTGTCACATTGCTGCGTATAGACGTAAGGGCCTCTTTTATGTTTTGAAACAAGGTCATATCCTATTCAAAGAAACAACAATAACCGCCGTATGTACCATACATCTACTAATCGGCTTATATTTTCGATTTTTTTGAAGGGAAAAATATGTATAGCCTTATTTTCGTTTCTTAATTATGATCCTAGCAGAAATTACCTTCATTGACGTACTCATACATCTCATTTATTTTACCATTCCTGCGCTATTGGTCTTTGGTATCACCTATTTCCTGATGCAGAAGATGATGACAGAGCAGCAAAAGCTGAGAATATTAGAACTAAAGAAGCAACAGAATGAACAAATCACACCCATAAGGCTTCAGGCCTATGAACGATTGACACTTTTTCTAGACCGGACTAGTCTAGATAACCTAGTCCTAAAACTCTCTAAACGAGGCCAATCTGCTAACCAACTCAGGCACGAACTAATGCAGACTGTGCAAAGCGAATACAATCACAATATCAGCCAGCAAATATATGTGAGTAATGAGGCGTGGGAAATGATAACCGCAGTAAAAGAGCAAGTCCTCAACACTGTAGAAAACTGCTATGCTGAATGTGATGATACGGAATCTGGACCCGGTCTAGGTAAAAAAATACTAACAAAGTTGATGGATGGGAAAACCATATCCACCCAGCGAGCGATACAACTTCTAAAAAAAGAAATAGAAATTGCACTTTAAATCACTGCTACTTGTTGTCCTAATCGCCGGATGTCGTATAGCTCCTGAAAGCTATATACAACCCACACAGAATAGCCCTATAGCTAAAGAAATGGCTGCTGATGCCAAAGTAACGGATATGATACGTCCATACAAAACGGGTATGAGCAAATCTATGAATGAAGTGATTGGGTTTTGCCCAGCACTTCTAGAAAAGAAAAAACCAAAGAGCATCCTCGGTGATTTTATGGCAGAAGCTACGTTTCAGGCTGCCGCAGCGACTGGTGAGCGGGTAGATTTTTGCTTGCTGAACTATGGTGGTATTCGAAGCACACTGGACTCAGGAGAGATCACTATTGGTGAAGTGTACCAGCTTATGCCTTTTGAAAATGAGATTAGTATTCTGACTTTATCCAAGGCTCAGATGGACACACTTTTTCATCTGATAACACAAAAAGGAGGAGAACCATTTGCGGACCACTTGTGGAAAGACCAAACTGCCTACCACATAATGAATAGAACATCGTACAGAATAGCCACGAATGACTATATGGCAAACGGTGGAGACAATTACTCCTTGCTGACTCGGGCTTCCGAACGAATAGATACCGGAATCAAAATAAGAGACGGACTTATTACATATATAAAAGCCAACAATCCACTTCCATTAATCTACTTACCTTCTAAACATTGAGACGCAAAGATTTTATAAAGAACGCGGGTTTAATTGCTGCCGGTGCAGCATTTTCACCACTTAGAGCCTTTGGAAAAGATAGGGACAGGTTAGTAATACTGCATACCAATGACTGGCACAGTCATATAGAACCTTTTGCTGCAGACCATAAGCGCTATCCAGGACTTGGAGGAGCAGCAAAGAGAGCAGCCCTAATTAAAGACATACGTGCTCGATACAATCATGTATTGCTATTGGATAGTGGAGACATATTCCAAGGAACTCCATACTTTAACTTCTATGGTGGTGAATTAGAGTTTAAGCTAATGAGCGAAATGGGTTACGACTACGCTACGCTAGGCAATCATGATTTTGATGGTGGTATAGACGGACTTATCAAACAGCTGCCTCATGCCTCGTTTAAATTCCTATGTGCTAACTATGATTTTAAGAATACTCCACTACAAGAATGGGTAAAACCATACGCCATCAAAAAAATGGGACCCTATAAAATAGGAATATTTGGCCTAGGAATAGAATTAGATGGACTGGTACCCGCTAAATTATTCAGAGATATAGAATACCTAGATCCTATAGAAAAAGGAAACGAAATAGCCCAACTACTGAAAGAGAAAGGATGCAACGTCATCATCTGCTTATCACATCTGGGATATGAGTATAAAGGTAACAAGGTGAGCGACAAAGTTTTAGCTAAATCGTCCAGTAATATAGACTTAATATTAGGGGGGCATACGCATACATTCATGAGTTCTCCACAGGGCATTTTGAATCAAAAAGGGAAAGAAATTTTTATCAATCAAACGGGCTGGGCAGGCATAAACTTGGGACGTATTGATTATGAGACTAATAGCTCAAAAACCGCTTGTATGCTAGGGTATGACTACTCAAAAATTTCATAAAATCAATACCCTTTATGTTTTTTTAGAAACTTTTTTTACCCCAACTTGCACCTTTCTTAGTGGGGCTGGCCTTGCTGAGATGTATAACTTTAACCTAACGTCTTAATAACCAAAAACTAATATGAGCGAACAACATGAATCTGTGTGGAAAAAATGTCTTCAGACAATAAAAGACAATGTAAATCCGCAGAGTTTTAAAACTTGGTTTACTCCAATAAAGCCACTAAAACTAGAAGATAAGGTACTTACTATTCAAGTCCCTAGTCAGTTTTTCTATGAATGGCTTGAAGAGCATTATGTAGCTCTTCTAAAAAAGACACTTGAAAAAGAACTTGGTGCAGGATCCAAGTTAGAGTATAACGTAATAGTGGATAACACTGGTGCAGGGAATAGCAGACCGTATACTGTAAATATGCCTACACGTAACGTGACTCATAATAATAAAAATGAAATGGGTATGCCGATCAACCTATCGAACAATATACATAACCCATTTATTATACCAGGCCTAAAGAAACTTAATGTAGATTCTCAATTAAATTCAAATTACACCTTTGACAACTTTATAGAAGGAGAGTGCAATAGACTAGCTCGCTCAGCGGGATATGCTGTCGCTAATAAGCCAGGAGGTACTGCCTTTAATCCATTGATGATCTTTGGTGGAGTAGGTTTAGGGAAAACACACCTGGTACATGCAATAGGTAATCGTATCAAAGAGCTTTCCAGCACAAAATCAGTTCTTTTCGTTTCTTCTGAGCGGTTTATTAATCAATACGTAGATAGTGCTAAAAATGGAAACTACAATGATTTCCTGCATTTCTATCAGATGATAGACGTACTTATCGTAGATGATGTACAGTTCTTTGCCAAGAAAGAAAAAACTCAAGAAATCTTTTTCCAAATATTTAATTACCTACATCAAAACGGCAAGCAACTAATATTAACGTCTGACAGAGCTCCTAAGGACTTGAAAGACGTAGATGAGAGATTGTTATCTAGATTTAAATGGGGACTGTCTGCGGACTTGCAAAACCCAGACTTTGATACACGCGTATCTATTTTAGAGCAGAAGATGTACCAAGACGGCATCAAGTTCGCTCCTGAAGTGATAGAGTACGTAGCCAACAAAGTAGATAGCAACATCCGTGAATTAGAAGGTGCACTTATCTCCCTTATCGCTCAAGCTTCTCTAAATAGAAAAGAGATAGACCTGGATATGACGAAGAAGATGATGAAGAACTTCGTTAAGAATTCTTCTCGTGAGATATCTATTGAGTTTATTCAGAAACTTGTATCAGACTACTTCGGTGTGAGTGTAGACCTAATGAAATCTAAGACTCGTAAGCGTGAGATAGTACAGGCACGTCAGATTTCAATGTTCTTTGCCAAGCAACTTACCCAAGCAAGTCTTAAAAACATAGGTATGTACTTTGGTGGTAGAGACCACTCCACGGTAATACACGCTTGCCAAACGGTAAACGACCTTATAGACACAGATAAAAAATTCAAATCTGATGTAGATGAACTAACTAAGCGCATCAAGATAAATACGTACTAAGTAGTGCAATCTGCATATAAAAAAATCCCTTCAAATTTCTTTGAAGGGATTTTTTTGTGACTTTGTTGTCTAGTCCTTAAATAGTCGACGACGCATTACACCCATTTATACTTGTCTATTTATTCTACTTCTAGTGTTCCTATTTCATCTATTTCACTCTCTATACTTTCACCGGTATACTTTCTTCTAACCTCATCATAAAACTTGGCTAAACTCACTTGAATGACTGGAGCCAAGAACAAAAATCCGATACCTAAAGTAAAGATACAAGCTATACCTAGAAGCAAAAATAGTAGTCCCATCAAGAAGTATTTAGTTTTATTCCCCTTCATCATTGCTTCACTTTTACGCAATGCATCCATTCCTTTGGTTTCCGGCTCATCGGCTAAAATAAAGATAGCTTGAGAATAAGCCAATGCTTTAATTATACCCGGTACAATTAGCAAAAGTGTCCAAGCAAACACCAACAGTATCATGAGCAGATACGTCACTAACGCATTAACAAAGTTTTTGAATCCGTCAAAAAGATGCTCCACTTCAAAACGATCTTTTCGAAGAATAAATAGCGACCAGTAAGCATAGCCCAACGACAAAGGTCCAGATACTAGGATAACTCCTATAGATAACATACTAGCAATAGAAGTAATCACTGCATATACTAGGCTTCCCACTATAGCTAAACCCCAATTTTGTGATACTTTATTTTTGGCATAAGAGATAATGTCCTGATTTGACATTGTTATTGTGTTTTTCATCATTACAAATGAACTGAAATATTCACAAAAAAAAATAACAACTGCAATTTCACAGGGG
>DNHN01000177.1 GCA_003485825.1 Bacteroidota bacterium
AGAAGGCCAGCAAATCACAAAAGTACTGATAAACGGAAAAGAGTTTTTTGGTGGAAATGTAGAAGCCGCTACTAAAAACCTAGATGCCTCACTCGTAGATAAGGTAGAGGTGATAGATAAAAAAACGGATGAAGATGAGTTCACAGGAGAGGATGATAATCAACGGGAGAAAGTCATTAATCTGGTACTAAAAGAAGATAAGGCTCAGGGGTATTTTGGGACTATACGAGCAGGGTCTGGTACCGATGGATACTATGACGGGAAAGGTAATGTTAATTTCTTTAAAGACGCTACTCAGTTTTCACTGATAGGAGGACTTAATAATATCAATAGCAATCTCTATGGATGGCAGGATATGGGTACCTTGAATAGCTTTGAGATTAATCCGTTTAATGGTGGAAGCAATAGCTGGAACTGGAATGGCGGGGTTAATTCATACGAAGGAATAGGAGCTAACCTGCATTTTGAGCCGGTGAAAGGAATGAAGTCTGATGTAGCTTACGTGGTCACTTCAGAACATAACCTTAGGATAGGCGAGCGGAACTCGGAAGTGTACCTCACAGAGAATACTTTATTTTCCGACGCGATAAGTGAAGGCAATGGCGACAAGAATAATCATCAAGTGAATGTAAAGATAGAGTACGAACCAGATACGCTAAATAGGCTCGTGCTTCGTGCGCAGTTCAATAGACAAATTGGCGATAATTTTTCAGGCTCGCGTACACAAAACTTCTTTAATAAGGACAGTATACTCAATAGTGGTGTAACGCTGAATAGAATAAATAGTGGAGATCAAAAACTGATTACTAAGCTGCATTGGACTAGGAAGTCAAAAAAGAAGGGCGATAATCGATTTATGGGGTCAGTTTACTTTGGAACTTCTGAACTTACCAATGATCAACAGAATTATTTCAAGACGCAGCCATTTTTGCTTCCATTTCCTGAAAATGAGTCTCCTAGACTTACACAAAATCTGCAAACCAATGAGCAAACAATAGCTACTACATCGGCATACCAGATTCAGGTGACTAAAAAGCTGATGATACGCCCGGGTATAAACTGGATGCTAAGTGAGTACAATCATGACTTTGATTGGATAGAAGAGCAAGGTAAATTACTAAGCAATAGCCCAGTAGGAAGTGTGCTAGCTCAAAACTTAGAATACTACATACATTTCAGCTATAAGTTAGATTCCTTTACTACACTCTACGTGGTTCCAGAATTGAATCAGAGCATAGAGAACAGAAGCTTTACCACGCAAAGAGATTCCAGTTATGCATTTAATCAATTCTTTTTTATTCCATACATGTTCCTTAGATCGAATAAGCCGCATAAGTATAATTTTCATTTTAATATCCGTGCAAATCTAAATCGACCAGGAGTGCAGCAAATGTTGCCAATGACAGATGATAGTGATCCGTACAATACCAATACAGGTAATATTGAGATCCAGAATTTTATGACCTATAACAATAGCTGGAGATATCAGCGGATGTTTGGACTCGGTAAGACGCTCTTTTTTAACGGGTGGAATTCATATAGTTTCAGACCTGTGGTCAATACTAATGTGGTGACCTCAGATAACTATGCGCAGTCTACCGTTGTTAATTTCAAAAATAGAATTTACACCAACCAAAGTGTAGGCTTTACTTGGCCCATAAAAGTACTTAAAGCTACTATAGGTATGGATATAGATTACAACTATGGTCAGTCTTATTTTTTGCAGAATAATGAGGAAATATTAAGTAGAAATAATACCATAGCAGGTGGTCCTACGCTACAGTTCAATGAGTTTGATATGTGGAGTTTTGATGGAGACTATAGTCTAAACTATCAGACAGGAAGTGTAGCAGGAGTGAGTAATAACGGCTTTTTTTATCACGAAGTAGATGCGGAGTTTGTTTTTACACCCATAGAGCGCATAGAGTGGAGTACGTCACTGTACTTGGAGATTTACGGCGCTAATAATGCAGTTGGAGCCCAGACAATTCCCATTTTAAATTCTGAAATTTCATTTTTTATAGACAAAGATCAGCAATGGAGTATAGGAGCCAGAGCCTATGATATTTTGGATAAGAATCAGAACTTATGGAGATGGTGGAGTAATAATAGTTTTACCCAAAATCAGAGCAATGCAGTACAGCGATATGTAATGGCTACGCTTACTTATAAGATTAAAAAACCAGGTACGAAAGGTGGAGATCATGGTGCTGGTCGCCATAGAGGACTTTAAAACATAAATATTTTTATAAATTGCACAGCAAAATGAGTGAACAAATACATGTACCTACAGTAGCAGAGCTAGTAGCTAAAGGAGAGAAACCAGATGTTCTATTTTGGGTAGGATGTGCAGGTAGTTTTGATGAGCGTGCTCAGAAAATTACCAAAGCATTTGTAAAAATATTGGACAACGTAGGCGTAAACTATGCCATACTAGGCAAAGAAGAAAGCTGTACAGGGGATCCAGCAAAAAGAGCAGGGAATGAGTTCTTGTTTCAAATGCAAGCCATGGCCAATATAGCTACACTTAATGCCTATGAGATTACTAAAATAGTAACCACATGTCCGCATTGTTTCAATACATT
>DNHN01000215.1 GCA_003485825.1 Bacteroidota bacterium
AAAGAGGTGTATGACTGAAAGCCATCCAAAACAAGTGAATCATATCCTCCTACTATTGTAAGGGTATCTATTGACCTTAAATGCTCCAGCACTTTAGTCGAAAAATTTCCTGCTCCTATGATTCCAATTCTCACTACTTATCTCTCTTTTTCTGTGCACGAAATACGTTGTAATTTTTTGTCAGCTAAAAACATTGATATTTGCTGCGTACCAAAAACTAAACACTTGTTACAAGACACCTACAAATTAAAAGGCAAGCGAGCACAGCTCGTATCCGAATTAAAATCTCTTGGCATTCATGCTCCAAATGTGCTGCGAGCTGTGGATGCAGTACCACGCCATTTT
This sequence comes from Bacteroidota bacterium, assembly GCA_003485825.1. Classification (GTDB taxonomy): domain Bacteria; phylum Bacteroidota; class Bacteroidia; order NS11-12g; family UBA9320; genus UBA9320. Next base: position 346 of record DNHN01000215.1, read on the forward strand.
TTCTTTCCAAAAGACTTTCTGGACAAGGCATATGAGAACATAGCATTCCCGATAGAAGGAGGTCAAACCATCTCTCAGCCGTTCACTGTAGCCATGCAGACACAGTTACTAGACATAAAGCCAGGGGACAAAGTACTCGAAATAGGAACAGGCAGTGGTTACCAAAGTGCTATACTTAAAGTCATGGGCGCTAACGTCTACAGTATAGAAACCGTAGAGCGACTTCACCAGACAGCCAAAATGCTATTTAGAAAGCTGGGCTTAGATATTGCAACTATCTATGGCGACGGCTCCAAAGGTCTTCCCGAGCTCGCACCGTTTGATAAGATTATCCTAACGGCAGCAGCGCCTCAGCTTGTAACCTCACTTACAGCCCAGCTACAAATAGGAGGAAAACTAGTGGCTCCTGTTGGAGATTTAGCTGTCCAAAAAATGATACTAGTAACACGCAATGGTGATAATGAATATACAGAAAGCAGCCACGGAGATTTTAACTTTGTTCCACTTACAGGGAGCAATGGTTGGGCGATTTAAAAAACAAATAGTACTTTTTCTTTTAGTGGCAATGTGCAGTATAGCAAATGCCCAAGAGTATCTCAAAATTAGAGCAAAGCAAGGAGACGGTATCTCCGTAATACTAAACCGCTATAATCTAGCTGCATATTCCTGTAGTATAGACACTTTTTTATCCCTCAACAATCTCAAGCGAGAAGATCATCTGCAAATAGCTAAAGCATATAAAATGCCCATCTATGTATATGATTACAATGATGTAAATATACGTTCTACTATAGCGAATGAAGACTATGACCTTGCCGTATACATCCAAGAATACAATGAAAACCTGTTTAAAGCAGGACTTCGCGAATTTGACTACCGCACCGATAAAGTGCTTTGGGTACCGGTGCACGCCTTATACTGCACAGCCGAATCTGAAATAAAAAAAGTAAATGAAGTGAATACCGATGAAGGAGACCCTGACCTCACCACACATACTGAGGAAATAGACCAAGAAACTACTGCTCCCCTTCACCATTCCGTTTTTCCTATTTTCGGTAAAAGGCATGAGAGAACACCTATCTATACTAAAAAACTTGAAGGTCAAGTTTACTATCTCGTGAGCGGTCACGGTGGACCAGACCCTGGCGCTATTGGAAAAAAAGATGGACATGTGCTGTGCGAAGATGAGTACGCTTATGACATAACCCTTCGTTTTGCTCGTGACCTACTACAACATAGTGCCACGGTATATATAATCACAAGAGATGATGACGGTATCCGCGACGAAGAGTATCTAGAGAGTGATAAGGACGAGACGGTATGGTTTAATCAGAGTATCCCGCTGAACCAAGTGCGAAGATTAAAACAACGATCTTCCAAAATAAATGAGCTCTATGAAAAACACCGTAATGAAGGAGCTACTATCCAACGTGTAATTGAAATACATATAGATAGTAGATACATAGAGCATAAAGTAGACATCTTCTTTTACTACTATCCAGGCAGTACCGTTGGGAAAAGCATGGCGAATACAATGCTACACACCATTAAGTCTGAATATGAAGAGCACCAAGCCAATCGTGGGTACCAAGGTGTAGTAAAAAGCAGAGATTTGCATACACTTAGAGAGTCTAAGCCGCCCGTGGTCTATATAGAACTCGGAAATATCCAAAATGAGTTTGACCAAAAACGCTTGCTTATTGTAAATAATAGACAAGCAATAGCCAACTGGCTGACCCAAGGGGTTTTAAAGGAGAATGCAAAATAAATCAAGAATTAGTATACTATTATTTAACCATCAGATAGTTTTCTTCAATCCCTATAACAAATAGTTTTTCTAATTATCATTCCCCTCTGTAAATTCTCAGTAGTCCAAACGACGAGCTCAGCATAGAAAGAAGTTCTGTAATACTTGACAGTCGTCCTTCTTTTTTAATCATTCAAAAGAATCACTATAATACTTTGAATATCTATCGTTGTTTATTGAACAGCCTATTCCTGTAATTTACCCGATATTTTTGGTAACAAAAAACCATACCCTAATAAGATTAACGGATTTTAGATTTGAATTGCCCTACTGTTTTAGGACAATAACACAAGGTTATCCGTTGCTAAATCAACCCCTAATCCAACTTAAGAACTGCCATAAACGCACTTTGAGGTATCTCTACATTACCCACCTGGCGCATACGCTTCTTACCTTTCTTCTGTTTTTCGAGTAGCTTTCGTTTACGTGATATATCACCACCATAACACTTGGCTGTAACGTCTTTTCGCATAGCGCGTATATTCTCTCTAGATATCACCTTTGCACCTATAGCTGCCTGTATGGGTATCTCAAACTGATGTCGTGGTATAAGCTCTCTGAGCTTTTCACATATTTTCTTTCCGAATGAATATGCTTTGTCTCTGTGTATTACTGCACTAAGGGCATCTACCACCTTGGCGTTTAGGAGGATGTCCAATTTCACCAAGTGAGACTCTCTATAACCTATAGGGTGATAGTCAAAACTAGCATATCCTCTACTCACACTTTTTAATTTATCATAAAAATCAAATACAACCTCAGCCATAGGCATTTCAAAGCTAGGCTCTACCCTATTGCTCGTTAGATATACTTGATTTTTGATAACACCACGTTTATCTATACATAAGGACATAATTGCACCCACATATTCTGAAGCGGTAATTATCTGAGCATTGATGTATGGCTCTTCCAGTTTATCATAATAATTAGGATCGGGCAGGTCACTTGGATTATTTACAATAACGATGTTGTCCGGATCTTTTTTGAGGTAGGCATGGTAACTTACGTTAGGAACAGTAGTAATTACTGTCATACCAAATTCACGCTCTAGTCGCTCTTGAATGATCTCCATGTGCAACATTCCTAAGAATCCACAACGGAAACCAAAACCCAATGCAGCGGAGCTTTCTGGTTCGAAAACCAAACTCGCATCGTTCAATTGTAGTTTGCCCATAGAATCTCTCAGTTCTTCGAAATCTTCTGTATCTACTGGAAATATACCCGCAAATACCATCGGTTTCACATCTTCAAAACCGTCAAT
>DNHN01000066.1 GCA_003485825.1 Bacteroidota bacterium
ACAATGAACTTGAACAGTAATTACCTTACTCATGATGATGGTCTAGCAGAGACATTTGCTTTTGGCAGAAGCTCTAGGAAAGTTCCTTTTGGAGAAGCTAAAGCTATACCTTTCTCACAGTACACGCAGAGTAATGGTGGAGCACAAAAAGCGCAAGACAACGCCAATGCATTTGGGAAGAATGTAGCTGCAGAAACAGCTCCAAGCCTTCTCAACTCTTCTTTTACGATCAACTACGGTAATCAAATTAATAAGAAGAAAAGAACCTATGGCTATAACTTAGCTGCCGGCTACAGCAATACATACAAATATTATGACAATGCGATTTATCAGTCTTATATTAAAGATGCAGACATAACGCAGAACGAATTGATACTGGCTGAAAAAAATAACGGTAGTATAGGAGAGAATGAAGTGCTTTGGAGTGCATTGGCTAATGGATCCTACAAGCGAGGTAGACACAGTCTTAGTCTTACGGCATTTCATACACAAAATGGGGTGAAAAAATCTTCTCAGCTGATTTATGAGAACGTAGCGAATCCGTTTGGAGATGCTGGTGCTATGCTAGATAAAGATGTATTGTATTATAATCAGCGTACCTTGAGTAGTCTGTTAATAGAGCACACGCTAAAAAATGATTCAGGATGGTCAATTACTTCCAAAGTCTCACCCAGTATATCCAGTAATAATGAGCCAGATATGCGTATTACGGCTATTTCTTTTGATGAGAATGGAGACTATAGATTTAACGTAGGGGCAGGTTCTGAGGTTACTAGACTATACAGAAGCTTGACAGAACTAAACTTGAATGCAAAAGTAGATGCGGAGCGAACGCTTCCTCTCAGCAGAAAACGTGAGACAAAACTCAAATTTGGTGTGGCTAACAATATAAAGAGTAGGGAATTTGGTGTATTCCAATACAACTTCCTACCAGTAGGCAGTTTTAGTCTGAATGGAGACCCAAATCAGATAATGGAAGACTATCTGTTTGACGCTTCAAAAGGGGAAGGGTTTACCTTGTTTGGAGAGCCGATTAAATCGAACGAATATAACGCTACACTTAATGTGGCAGCAGCATATGCGATGAATGAATATCCTGTAAGCAGTCGATTAACAGCAGTATATGGTGTGCGCGTAGAGAAAGCAGATATGTACTACACTGGAGAGAATACCAATAATGAGTCGTATATCAATGAGAAAGTGCTCAATGAACTCAATATATTGCCATCCGTAAACTTAGTTTTTCGTGCTACCTCAGATATCAATGTTCGTGTAGCGGGTACCCGCACTGTAGCCCGTCCTTCATTTAAGGAGAAGTCACTCGCGCAGATTCTAGACCCTATCTCTGGACGTACGTTTATAGGTAACCTAGAATTAGAGCAGACTGAGGTGACTAATCTTGACCTCCGTTTTGAGAAATTTATGAAGCGAGGCGAATTAATTTCGGTAAGTGGATTCTATAAAAACTTTACTAATCCTATAGAAATAGTAGTCTATAAGCCAGAGACTCCAACCAACTTTACCCCTAGAAATGCGGTAAGTGCGAATATTTTCGGAGCAGAATTTGAGTTGAAGAAATCGCTACAGCCGATAGGGTTAGAAAACTTCTTCGTAGCTACTAATTTATCTTACATCCTCTCTCAAGTGCAGATGACTGAGCAAGAGATACTGGGTAAGACCAATGAAGCACGTTTAGGGCAAGAGATAGGAGAGACTAGAGAGATGCAAGGACAGGCTCCGTACATCATTAACTTTGGACTGAACTATGAGAAGAAGGCGGAGGGTATAAATGCCAACCTGTCTTATAATGTACAAGGACCTAAACTAGCTATCGTAGGTATCGGACGTTTACCGGACGTATACACCGAGTCATTTCATAGCCTCAACTTTAAGGCAAGCTATAGCTTTCTTAAAGAGGATAAAGCTCAGCTAAGTTTATCGGTAGACAATATACTAGCGGACGATAATTTGCAAGTGTACAGAGGTTTCCAAGCACAGGACCAAATCTTCACACAACTGCTCCCACAGCGAACCTTTAAAGTAGGGTTTAGCTACAAGATTAAGTAAATGTTACTACGAAAATAGGTGTAGTAACTACACTGGTAAAGCCTTGATGTCATTGATGTCAAGGCTTTTTTATGCCCAGTGATTTTATATGAACGTAATGCTACTCTAACAATTTGGTGAAGTTGATATAGGGTAAACTTAAGATTAGTATTTGATTTAGGTAATGGTGTCAGAGCTTTTTTGCATCAGAAATAAAATATAACAACTAAATCACTTTAGCACATGAAACTAAAAGCATGAGACTCGTCTACAATACTCAAAGAAAAAAGTGACTAAACCATATAGCATAAGTGCGAAATATAGTCCAAGAATAAGGCCAATGAGCATCTGCAGCTTCGATAGGCTGAGATGGTGCTGTGGTTTAAGAAATCCTTTTTTTAACGTCAAATGATTTAGTCTATTTCAAACTCATCTATAAACCTAAACTCGTGGAAGTTAGCTGCTAAAAATTGCGCTACTTCAGATTCTAAAGGACGATTCTTAGAAGTACTATCATACCCAAAATAGAGCCGTTGGTGCCACACGATTAACGAATATTTAGTCTTGTCAATTTGACAATCAAACTGCTGCTCTATAGCCTGTTCCATATCAGAAAGCTGGCGACCCAGACTTTGGTTGGCTGGATGTGTTGTGATGAAATAGTTTGTGGCTGCCAATGCACATATAAATAGGATAACAATTCTACTTCTGATCTTCCAAAGATAAGAAGTAATCTTAAATCCTAAGTCAAAAAGAATCTTACATCCTGTCTGGCACTCCAATACCCAGTAGATTAAAACCGTGCTTTATTGTTTCGCCTGCAGTTTTAGATAAGGCAAGTCTGAATCCACGCACGTTTTCATCTTCTGCTCCGAGTATGATATGTTCATGGTAAAATTTATTGAATGCCTTCGCTAGGTCATATACAGCATTGGCTACCTCACTAGGATTGTAATTCGTTCCTGCTGCATGTACCGCTTCAGGATAGCTATTCATCAGTACGATGAGGTCTTTTTCCTCTGGAGCCAGTTCCGCTGGTAGTGTAAATGCTATGCTTTTTCCTGTTTCATCTGCTGCGCGTAGTATAGAATTGATACGCGTGCAAGTATACTGGATAAATGGGGCTGTATTTCCTTGGAAATCAATGGATTCCTTAGGGTCGTATAACATACGTTTTTTAGCATCTACTTTAAGCAAATAATATTTGAGTGCACCCATGCCCAGTGTTTCATAGAGGTCGGCTAATTGCTCAGCAGACATTCCTTCTGTTTTGCCCAGCTCTTCCGTTTGTTTTTTAGCCGTAGCTACTACCTCGTCCATCAGTTCGTCAGCGTCTACTACGGTACCTTCACGACTCTTCATCTTACCTTCTGGCAAGTCTACCATTCCGTAGCTTAAGTGGTAGAGCCCATCCGCATACGGTTTGTTGAGCTTTTTTAGAATGAGTTGGAGTACCTTGAAATGGTAGTCTTGCTCATTTCCTACTACATAGATGAATTTATCCATCTTAAAGTCTGAGTACTTCAGATCAGCAGTTCCTATATCTTGAGTGATGTATACAGAAGTTCCATCTGCACGTTGCACTATTTTTTCGTCTAGTCCATCTGCGGTGAGATCTACCCACACACTGCCATCGGCTTTCTGGTAAAAAGCGTCAGTTGCTAAACCTTCTTGCACCATCGCTTTGCCAAGTAAATACGTGTCAGACTCGTAGTATATTTTATCAAATGCAATACCGAGTCGATCATACGTTACATCAAAACCGTCGTATACCCAGCCATTCATCTTCTTCCAAAGCGCAATGACTTCTTCGTCACCCTCTTCCCATTTTTGAAGAATTATTTTTACTGCTGCACCTATCAAGCTGTGATTATTGAAGTAGGTGTTCTTATAATCAGACTTGAAGGCTTTGGCTAAGTCCGTCCCTTCCTTAATGTGTTTTTTTGCTTCGTTAGAGGCTTTAAATACTTCCAATTGAGCTAGGCCTTCTGAACTACTTAACCACTCCGCATATTCTGCCTGAAACTTCTTTTCAAACTCCACATAGTATTTGCCTACCAAGTGGTCCCCTTTTATACCAGAACTGTCAGGTGTTTCCTCATTTCCCCATCGTTGCCAGGCGAGCATACTTTTACAGATATGGATACCACGGTCATTGACTAGGTTATTTTTGACTACATCATAGCCATTGGCAAGCATAATCTCGCTATAGCTATGTCCTAAAACTACATTTCTGACATGCCCTAGGTGAAGCGGTTTATTGGTGTTGGGTGAGGCGTATTCTACTACCACTTTTTGGCCTTTACCAATGTTCGGTATGCGCACACCTTTGCTCGATAGATTTTCAGCTACAGTAAGCCAGTAAGCATCGCTCAGCTCGAGGTTTAGAAATCCTTTAACTACATTGTATCCTTCTACCTCAGCCACCTCTTTCTTGAGGTATTCACCAATTTCTGATGCCGTATCTTCTGGCCTTTTACGGCTAGCTCGTAGAAATGGGAATACCACAAAAGTATAGTCGCCAGCAAAGTTGGCATTGGTTTTTTCAAAACTGATTTCAGCATCTTGCACGTCATACAGTGCGACTAAAGCTTCGTTTACTTTAGCAGTGAGTGCGGTAAGTATATTCATTACTTTTTTATAGGTGAATTGGGTTCGGCGGCAATTACTTTATGTATTCTTCGCTCTACGAATCGTGGGAAAAACTTATTCATCCAGTAGATGGCTTTTCCTTGCTTATTCGTGAGCATAAAATCTTTTCTATCACGGATGGCTTGCAGTATATCCAAAGCTACCGATTCTGCAGTGTCCATTTTACTCTCGTCTCCGGGAGTATCTGCTTGAGCGGTTCCGTCCGCTTTTCTAGCATTGAATCGGATATTACTCGCGGTGAATCCAGGACAAGCTATAAGCGTATGTAATCCCCTGCTCATATATTCCATTCGGATACTCTCAAAGAGTCCATTCATAGCAAATTTAGAAGCAGCATATCCTGTGCGGCCAGGGAGGCCTTTGAAACCGGTAACAGAGGATACCGCTACCAGACTTCCTTTAGTCTCTAGTAAATAAGGGATAGCAGCCTGACTGCAATATGCAGCTCCCCATAAGTTTACATCCATAATCTCACGGAGTACTTTAGTCTCTACTTCATCAAAAGGTGCACGCATACTAATGCCCGCATTATTGATAAGGACGTCTATACTGCCCAGTTCTCGTTTCGCAGTTACTATAAGATTTTTGCACTGAGACTCGCTAGTGACATCCGTGGGTATGGTGATTATTTTTACAGCGTACGACGAGAGACTACTCTTTAGTGCTTCTAATTTATCGTGGCT
>DNHN01000019.1 GCA_003485825.1 Bacteroidota bacterium
AAAGGTTCGGTAAGTGACGAGATAGTATTATCCAAAAACACTGGGCATAGGAGGACTATTACACCGGCTAGGAAATAGTTTTTAAAGTTTAATCTCTGAGCGGTAATAAAAACTGCAATAGCAGACCCAATAAGACAGAGAATATTAAGTAATACGGATCCCGCTAAACCTAGCCTGGCAAAAAGAGATGCAATAACCGTATACACGGGTTTACCCCAATAGTCCAAAAAAAGCTCTGGATTCTGCCAGCTAAATCTTGCTATTAGATAATGATTATACGTATCTCCACCGCCACTATAGCCTGGAGACAGGTAGTCTAAATAGGCAAGAAGTCCCCCTACAAGTAGACACACCACTCCAAACAATACATTGATAGCTTTGGTTGATTTAAGCATATTCATTTCTCTCCAAAAATAGCTATATATTGAATTATTGCATACTAAGGGTTATATAAACTGCGTAATATTCATATAGCTTTAACGGAGTAGTCATTCGTTTTCAGCTCTGGTCAAATCACCGCAGCTTCCTGAATAAAATTTCACCTAAAAATCAGGAGAAAACTAAACGTTTGAAATACGAAACAGTGTCTGAATAGTGTGTTGTCTTCACCACAAACCGAGCTTGTCTCATCCACAAAAAAACGCATTCCTCTCGAAATGCATTTTTCAAATTGACTGAGCAACTCTAATTTCTAACGTCTAGGATCTACATTTAATCCTTCAATATTCCTCTAGCAATGACGATACGTTGTACCTCACTAGTTCCTTCATAAATCTGAGTAATCTTAGCATCACGCATCATACGTTCTACATGGTACTCTTTTACGAATCCATATCCACCATGTATCTGTACAGCTTCTGTAGTCACCCACATAGCTGTTTCAGAAGCGAATAACTTAGCCATACATGCTGCTTCTAAAAAATCTTGACCTGAGTCCTTGAGATATGCTGCCTTTAGACAGAAAAGTCTTGCTGCTTCTATTTTTGTAGCCATATCTGCGAGTTTGAACTGGATAATCTGGTGATTCATAATCTCCGTACCAAAAGCTTTACGTTCTTTAGAGTATTGAAGTGCTCTTTCGTATGCACCACTCGCTATACCCAAAGCTTGTGCCGCTATACCGATTCTCCCTCCGCTTAGTACTTTCATAGCAAATTTGAATCCGAATCCATCTTCACCTATTCTATTCTCTTTTGGTACTTTGACGTCTTGAAACATCAATGAGTGCGTATCGCTTCCTCGTATCCCAAGTTTATCTTCTTTAGTACCTACTGTGAAACCTTCCATATCAGAGGTTACTATTAAGCAATTGATTCCTTTGTGTCCTTTTTCTACGTCCGTCTGAGCTACTACGAGGAATGTACTTCCTGTTCTACCATTGGTAATCCAGTTTTTAGTACCGTTCAGTAGGTAGTGGTCTCCCATATCTATGGCCGTCGTTTTTTGACTAGTAGCATCACTACCAGCTTCAGGCTCACTAAGACAGAAGCCTCCATGAATTTGCCCACTAGCGAGCGGCTTTAGGAATTTCTCTTTTTGTTCTTCTGTTCCGTATTTCTCTAACCCCCAACATACCAGTGAGTTATTTACACTCATTACTACACTAGCACTAGCATCTACTTTAGAGATTTCCTCCATAGCTAGCACGTAGCTTATGGTATCCATACCGCTACCACCCCATTTCGGGTCTACCATCATGCCCATCATTCCTAGTTCTCCAAGCTTTTTAATTTGCTCAGCTGGGAAACGCTGCTCGTTATCTCTTTCTATAACACCGGGTAGTAATTCAGCTTCAGCGAAGTCCTTAGCGGCTTGCTGGATCATTAAATGCTCTTCTGATAATTCGAAATTCATGTTGTTGAAAATGTTATAACAAAGGTAAGAGTTTAATCTACCTTTTGTTTGTTAAAGTTCTTACATTGTTCTTGTTTAAATTGGGTTAAAATAATAATGCTGATATTTCTTTTGCATAAAAAGCACCTAAAAACACCCCACAATGTCGTGCATCATTGACTTGCACTAAAACAATAACGTTGATAACCTCTGAATTACTTTTTAAGATATTTTATCAAAAAAGCCCTTGTATTCGGGCTTTTGGCACTATTTTGCCTTCGATATGAACAAAACAGAATTAATAAACGCTATCAGCGAGCAAGCTGGTATCACAAAAGAAAGTGCAAAATCTGCATTAGAAGCTACTATAGGATCTATCCAAGGAGCAGTACAAGCAGGTGACAAAGTATCTATCCCAGGATTTGCAACTTGGTCAGCGTCTTACAGACCAGCTAGAGACGGAAGAAACCCATCTACTGGAAAAACTATCAAGATAGAAGATAGAGTAGCCGTTAAATTCAAAGCAGGCAAGACCTTTGCTGACGCTGTGAACAACGACAAACTTAAAAAACAACTTAAGTAATCTTCGGAGAACTTCAACCGTTTAAAAAAATAGCCTCACATATGTGAGGCTATTTTTTTTATCTCCAGTCTTAATTCCTAGCGTATATCTTATTTCTTAGACAAGGGCATCTAGTAAACATACCAAAACTGATCTTCCCCCTTCTAAACTTCTTAATTCACCGTCTGATTACATCCATTTAAAGATGTAGGTAAGAGTAGCTGCGAGTTAGTCCACCTATGTTTATATCAAATACAGGCTGTGTATATGCTCATTGCACCGCAATAATTGTTGCATATATTCGCCTGATGTATTTGAAAAAAGGCGACACCATAGCTATAGTATCACCAGCCAGAGCTATAGATTCTGAAAAAATACACCCTACAATTCAATTCTTCAAAAAGCATGGACTAAACGTAGTCCTGGGCAAACATATTCATAGTGTACACCATCAGATGGCCGGTACAGACGCAGAAAAAGTTGAAGATCTTCAAGATGCCATAAATAACCCCAACATACGCGCCATCCTAAGTACACGAGGCGGGTATGGGTCCGTACGCATAATAGACCAGCTGGATTTAACCCCATTAGATGAGCAAAAAAAATGGTTTGTAGGCTATAGTGATATTACTGTGTTTCACTCGCACATACATCAAAACTTTGGTACTCCCACGATACATAGTACGATGCCTATAAACATCACTAATGACCCAAGTCCTGAAGAAGAGGAGTCAAACACGACACTCCTAGCTGCACTTATGGGAGAAGACCTAAGCTATGACATAGCTCCTAACCCGTTAAATAAAGAAGGAAATGCATCTGGTCTACTGATCGGTGGAAACCTAAGTATTTTATATAGCCTTTGTGGCTCTGCCTCTGATGTAGATACCCGGGGGAAAATCCTTTTTATAGAAGATCTAGACGAGTATATCTACCATATAGATCGGATGATGACGAATCTAAAACGCACAGGTAAACTTAAACATCTGGCCGCTTTACTGGTAGGTGGAATGAGTGATATGAATGACAACACCATACCTTATGGTCAGACAGCACAAGAAATAATCCTTGAACACACCGCTGCATATGACTATCCCGTTTATTTTGGTTTCCAAGCCGGGCATCAGAAGCTTAATGTGGCTATGCGTTTTGGGATGAAAGCAGAAATAAAAGATAATCAGCTACTTTTGCCGGCATAGACATCATTCCACATGGCCATCTACCAAGCAAGCAAGCAACTCACTAAATTCATCATCTCTGGAATACTAGCCGTAGGAGTAGATTTTACAGTATACTTTGCGCTGTCCCAATTTATGGATCCAAGTATAAGTAAAGCTGTAAGTTTTTGCTCTGGTATGGTTGTAACCTACAATATGAATAAGTTTTGGACGTGGAAACAGCCCGAAAAAAACAACAAAAGACTCTTATTATTCACCTTACTTTATGCAATTGCGCTTGTAGTCAATGTGAGGATGAATACTTTTATGCTTGACACACTCCCAAACTATACCTTCAGTTTTCTACTTAATTCAGATTCCAATGAAATTATTAGATCTGTAGTGATTGGTGTAGATAAGTTAGCCGCTTTTGTAATTGCCACTATGGCTAGTGTGGCCATCACCTATTTTGGTCAAAAATACTGGTTATTTAGACCTGAAAAACAAACCCCTAATACTGAGGCCTAGTAAGAATCGCCTCAGCTATGATTGCCTGGCGTACGTCAAAGTCCACTTCACCATAATCTTCCTCTAGCTGTATTCTACCTAGTCCTTGTGATTCTCTAATATCTGATTGTACCTCAGATAAATCCAAATCTACATCCGCATGATGCTCATACTCCGGCCTAAAATCATACTGGTGATCTTCTAATTCTATCTTACTCCTAACGGGCTCTCGCTTGGGAACTGGCACAGGCTCAGACTTGCTTGGTTCTCCGCTTAGTTCTCTAAGAATCTCCTCTAATGACGTTCTACTCTCATCTGTACCTTTTCTTTTAGCAGATTTAGTCCGCTTATTTGGTAATTGTTCCTTTTTTTTGCTGCCAGCAAAGAATCGAAAGGCAAGTATTACTGCAATGATGATGTACTTTATATATGAGCCTATCTCGTCCATTTGTGTTAACGAAAATAATGAAAAATAAACTTGTATTGAGTCTCGGCTCCAATTTAGGCAATCGGTACGCATACTTGATCCAAGCTATTGCTGCAATAAACAAGTCGTTTCATACCACTAGTACTGCTGCTTCATTTTACGAAACACCGCCTTGGGGAGATACAAATCAATCTACATTCATCAATACGGCACTGGTACTATATACAAGCAATTCCCCTGCGAAATGTCTACTACTATTACAAAACATAGAGCATACCATCGGAAGAACAAAAAGCCGTAAATGGGGTCCAAGATGTATCGATATTGACATCATATTTTACAGCAACAGCCTTGTGCAACTGAACGACCTGCAACTACCGCATGCTAGGATGCAGGAACGCGCTTTTGTACTTAAACCTATCGTTGACATTCTTCCTGACTTCATTCACCCTACGTTAGGTAAATCAATGAGAACTCTACTTTCAGAAATAGCAGACGACACCTCACTCTTTGCACCATGAACTTACACTGTATAGGCAACATAGCGTATTGGTCCACCTTAGTGAGCAAGTCAGAGCTTGTTTTAGAGATACAACATACCTTCCAAAAACAAAGCGAACTATCTCAGTATGAAATAGCTACTGCAAATGGAAGACTACAGCTAAGTATCCCTACCCAAAAAAGTACCCGAAAAGGCGCCTACTCCGATGTAAAATTGGACTACAGCACAAATTGGCAGACGGAACATTGGAGAAGCATAGAAAACGCGTATCTTAAATCTCCTTTTTACCTGTACTATGGTTATAAAATCGAGGAGGTCTACAAGTGTGAACATGAAACGCTAGTGGCGCTTAACAAAGCATTGTTTGACACCATATTATCGTGTATAAAATTCAATAGGCCCGTTACGGTTAATCTATCAGATGCGGTATACTACACTCCGACCGCACCCATACACAATAAGAAATACCCGCAGGTATATGATACAAAAATCAAATTTGAAGAAAACTTAAGCATCCTAGATGTACTTTTTAATCTAGGTCCAGAAACACACGATTACTTACTCAGCTGCCTCGACAATTGAACCCATATTACTGAACTTACGGATCCGAGCGTTTACTAGCTTCTTAGTGCTTAGTTCGCTTAGCTCCTTAATGTTCTTTTTAAGTTCTGTTTTTAATGTCTTAAACATTGTCTCTGGGTCATTGTGAGCGCCACCAAGAGGCTCAGGAATTACTCCGTCTATTAGCTTATTCGCCAGCATCTTATCAGACGTAAGGCTCAATAAGTCTGCAGCCTTCTCTTTATAATCCCAGCTTCTCCATAG
>DNHN01000141.1 GCA_003485825.1 Bacteroidota bacterium
GAAGTGCACCTGTAGTAGATGCAGATTCAACGGATAATTCATTATTCAAAGAATACCTTTGGGAAAAGAGATATGGCGCTTCTATATCAGCTACATCATTCAATGATGACAACTTAGCAGTATATCCTAACCCAGTTTCAGAGGAGCTTAATGTTGATATTCTAATAGCTCAAAGCAACAATGTAAGTGTTCAATTAATGGACCTTACGGGTAAAGTAGTTGTAGACAATTCTACCATCGTAGGACTTTCTCCAAACCACTACACACTAGGTGTAGCTGATTTAAAAAATGGTGTATACATCCTCAAAGTAACAAACGGAGAGAATGTAAGTACTACTAAAGTGACAGTAGCTCACTAATCACTTAGTATTCACTAAAATAAAAAAAGCCGTCTCCAATCTATTGGAGACGGCTTTTTTATGCAATTAGTTTAAGTTTGTGACGTAGAATTATAGAAGAATATTCATGGCAGGACATAGTAAATGGGCCAACATAAAACACCGCAAAGCAGCTCAAGACAAAAAGCGAGCTAAAGTATGGACTCGTATTATTAAAGAGATCACCATAGCTGCACGCGATAATGGTCCAGACCTGGACAGTAATCCTGCACTTAGACTGGCCGTTCAAAACGCTAAGGGAGCTAATCTTGCTAAAGATACAATAGAACGCGCCATCAAAAAAGGGAGTGGTGCCGAAGCAGCTAATCTGCAGACCTACACCTACGAAGGGTATGCGCCCCACGGCATTGCAATTTTCGTAGAAGCTACCACCGACAATCTGAATAGAACGGTGGCTGCAGTAAGATCTATATTCACTAAAAGCGGGGGAACACTTGGAACCAATGGATCTCTTAGTTTTATATTCGATACCAAAGGGGTCTTCACTATAGACAATACAGCTCTAGAAGGGAAAAACGAAGACAGCCTGGAACTTGAATTGATAGATGGAGGTGCTGAAGATGTAGAAAAAGACGATGAGATAACGGTCATATACACCTCTTTTGAAGACTATGGTGCGATGCAATCTAAGTTAGCAGAGCTAGAAATCGAAGCACAAAGCACCGAAATACAGCAAATACCCAAGACCACGACAACACTGAGCATAAACGATGCTCAAGAAGTACTAAAAATTATAGATAAATTTGAGGATGATGATGATGTACAATGCGTATATCATAACTTAGAGCTCACTGAAGAACTAATCGCTATACTAGAAGAACAAGGATAAATGAACAACCGAGATATACTGAAAAATAAACTAGAAGAGTCTAAACTTGGCGGTGGCCAAAAAAGAATCGATGCACAGCATAGCAAGAATAAACTAACTGCTCGTGAACGATTAGACTTACTTTTAGATAAAAACTCATTTGAAGAAATAGGGGCCTTAGTCAAGCACCGAAGTACAGACTTTGGGATGGAAAAACTTCACTATCCTGGGGACGGTGTGGTGACTGGTTTTGGTACCATTCATGGAAGACTCGTGTATGTGTTCTCTCAAGATTTTACTGTATTCGGAGGATCTCTATCCGAAACACACGCTGAGAAAATCTGCAAAATAATGGATATGGCTATGCAAAACGGAGCTCCAGTAATAGGACTAAATGATAGCGGAGGTGCACGTATACAGGAAGGTGTAGTTTCTCTAGGGGGATACGCAGACATATTTTACAGAAACACGCAAGCCAGCGGTGTTATACCTCAACTAAGTGCTATAATGGGTCCATGCGCAGGTGGTGCAGTCTACTCTCCTGCCATCACAGACTTCATACTTATGGTAGAAGATACCAGCTATATGTTTGTCACAGGTCCAAACGTGGTAAAAACAGTAACTAATGAAGAGGTGACCTCTGAGGATCTTGGTGGAGCAAGCGTACATTCTGAAAAAAGTGGTGTAGCACACCTTACTGCAGCGAATGACTTAGAAGCGATAGAAGACATCAAAAAGCTCCTCAGTTACATGCCACAAAACTGTGAAGAGCAAACCCTCAAAGTACCTTACGAACTCACTGATGAAGTCAGAGAAGAATTAGCCACCATAGTCCCAGACAGTGCAAATCAACCGTATGACATCCGTGAAGTAATTAAAGGTACAATAGACAAAGACTCATTCTTTGAAATACACGAGAATTTTGCTCCTAACATTGTAGTAGGATTTGCTCGATTGGCTGGCCGAAGCATAGGTATAGTGGCAAATCAACCGGCTTACCTTGCGGGCGTTTTAGACGTCCCTTCTTCACAGAAAGGAGCTCGATTTGTGCGTTTTTGCGACTGTTTTAATATTCCATTACTTGTATTTGAAGACGTACCAGGCTTCTTGCCAGGAACAGATCAAGAGTGGAACGCCATCATAACCAACGGAGCCAAACTACTCTATGCATTCAGTGAAGCTACCGTGCCACGTATCACCGTGATTACGCGAAAAGCATACGGTGGAGCTTATGACGTAATGAATAGTAAACACATAGGTGCAGACATGAATTTTGCTTGGCCTAGTGCTGAAATAGCCGTTATGGGAGCTAAAGGAGCCGCTGAAATAATTTTTAGAAATGAGATAAACAGTGCAGATGATCCCGCAGCTAAACTAGCAGAAAAAGAAGCCGAATACGCAGAGATATTTGCGAATCCATACCGAGCGGCAGAGCGAGGGTTTGTCGATGATGTGATACTTCCTGAGCAAACCCGTGTTAAACTAATCAAGGCCTTTGCTATGTTAGAAAACAAAGTAGCAACGCTACCAAAGAAAAAACACGGTAACATCCCGCTATAGGTAAAAACCTAGCTTTTACAGCCTTATATTAAGCGACCTTTTCTAAGTAACCTTAATGTAATATGTTTCACGAAGACTCAATGCTTTCTGAAAATTAGTAAATTTGTATACTAACGGAATAAAAAATGAATTTTCAGAAGACGCTTTTCGTGCTTTCCGCCGCTGCATTAGTCAGCTTCTTAACCCTAGAATCATGTAAGCATAAAGCAACAGAGGTTCCGATACTGAATACCTCTGCCGACAATGATTCTACATTAAAGTGCGATTCCGATAGTGTCTATTTTGAGAATGAGATACTTCCCCTTATTATCTCTTCTTGCGCATATGCAGGATGTCATGACGCAGTCTCGCGACAAGATGGAGTGGTGCTTGATAGTTACAGAAATATTAAAAACACTGGGGAAATCACTCCTGGAGACCCAGGCGAGAGTAAGTTATATAAAGTAATTACTTCGTCTGATCCCGACAAAATGATGCCACCTCCACCAAATGCTAAGCTCTCCTCAGATCAAATAGCACTCATTAGTAAATGGATACAGCAAGGTGCCAAGAACAATAAATGCAATGAGTGCGATACCACCAATGTTTCATACAGTGTGCAAGTCACTTCTATTATGAATAATTGTGTCTCTTGTCACAACGCATCAAGCCCAAGCGGCAACATCCGCTTAGATAATTATACTAATGTAAAAACACAAGTGGATAATGGCAAATTGATAG
>DNHN01000204.1 GCA_003485825.1 Bacteroidota bacterium
CTATTGGGATACAGAGGCATATTGCTTACCCTTTTACCAAGCCACAGCAAAACCTGAAGTAGCACGTAATCTTCTGATATATAGATATAAGCACTTACAGAAAGCCATAGAAAATGCTGAAAAACTAGGATTTTCTTGCGGAGCAGCCCTCTACCCTATGGTCACTATGAATGGTGAAGAATGCCACAATGAATGGGAAATCACCTTCGAAGAAATACATCGAAATGGAGCTATAGCCTACGCTATTTTTGACTACATAAAATATACTGCTGACAAAAAATACTTGGCTGAATATGGCTTAGAAGTACTTATAGGAATAGCAAGGTTTTGGGCTCAACGTGTAAACTGGAGCGAACATCATCAAAAATATGTGATGTTAGGTGTAACGGGACCTAATGAGTTTGAAAATAATGTAAACAATAACTGGTACACTAATAAACTTGCTGCGTGGTGTATGGACTATTGTCGTGAGGCCATAGCTTGGGTAAAAAAGAACCACTCCGAGAACTTTTCACGAATAGTAGACAAAGCTAATTTCAATACGTCTGAGACGGCAAAATGGAAAGAAATATCTGAACAGATGTACTATCCTTACTCCGAAAAACATGGAGTATTTTTACAGCAAGATGGTTTCTTAGACAAGGAGCTTATTCCTGTAAAAAGGTTGCCAGACTCACAAAGACCAATAGTGGAACATTGGAGCTGGGATAAGATACTTCGCAGCTGCTACATTAAGCAAGCAGATACATTACAAGGGTTTTACTTTTTCGAAGATGAATACTCGGATGAGGAGCATAAAAAACACTATGACTTCTACGAACCACTTACAGTTCATGAATCATCGCTTAGTCCATGCGTGCACAGCATACTGGCTGCCAAGCTCGGTGACGAAAAACGTGCATATGAGTTTTATCTAAGAACAGCACGTCTAGATTTAGATGATTACAATAACGATACTAGGGATGGTCTACACATCACGAGTATGGCTGGTACATGGATGAGTATAGTAAAAGGTTTTGCAGGTATGAGAGTGAAGGATAATGAACTTACTTTTAAACCTTTCTTACCTGAAAATTGGGATAGTTTCTCTTTCAAAATACGTTTTAGAGGAGAAGTGAAGCAAGTGACCGTGAATAAGCAGGGACTTGAGCTAAATTAGCAAAAGAGTACCCTCAGAAAATGAGTGACAGACTGCCTCCTGGATGACCTACAACTAACATTTAGAATTAAATTATGAAAAATATAATCTATTTAGCCTGCATAGTCGCTCTAATAACTAGTTGCGGTAAAACAAGCTCTACGTATTCTGATTCTAAAATATACGGTCTAGCCTCACCTATCCAGCTAGTGGGTGATACAACCCGGGTAGTTCAATCCGACTATTTTACCAGTACAGTGATTATAGACTCTATAGTAAGTGATGACAAAGCATTGAAGGTGAGTCACGTAGATGATTTTATATTTATAGTAGCAGGTCGTAACAGTAAGTCTATCAGTAACCTTACCGTTTTTGCAGAGGGTCTTCCCTACTCTTTTGTGGTGAAGGGGTCTAAGTCTGATTTTTCGACAATCAGTGTGGACCTAAAACTTAAAGAACTTAAGGATTGTAGAGTAATAGGTATAAAAGGTGAATTCACAAATTGGGGAATGGACGGGACTTTAGAAAAACCAATGGATTCTGTATACCTTTTCAAATACCAACTCAAACCCGGCAAGTACCAATACAAACTAGTAGCAGACGGCAAAGAGATAGACGATCCGAGCAATCCTCTAAAAATAAGCAACGGAATGGGCGGACATAATAATGTGCTAGAGGTAAAAGGGCCTAGCAAAGATGAATTACCTTCGATAAGCACCGATTCTTTCACCAAAACAGAGATTATCATTTCCTCAGAAAATACAGATGATGTATATGCCTACTGGAATAATTTTAGAATCGAAGCCAGAAAAGAGGGTACTCACTTTAAGATTCTTATTCCACCATTTGCTAAGTATGAAGTGCGTTCCCACATCCGAGTTTTTGGATACAATACAGTAGCAGCAAGTAATGACCTACTTATTCCGCTAGCTAAAGGAAAGGTAATCACGAATCCGCGTAAATTAAATAACAGCGATTGGCACAGTAGTATTATGTACTTTATGATGGTAGATCGCTTTGTAAATGGAGATACCACAAATGACGAACCGGTCGATGATCCAGCCATATTGCCAAAGGCACAATATTACGGTGGAGATATAAAAGGAATTACGCAGAAGATAAAGGAGGGGTATTTCAGTGACTTAGGTGTCAATACTATCTGGATTTCGCCCATCACCCAAAACCCAACTAACGCTTGGGGACAGTTCAATGATCCGGACACCAAGTTTAGTGGATACCATGGCTACTGGCCGATTACCTCAACTACCGTAGATTATAGGTTAGGGTCTTCTTCGGATGTAAAAGAAATGCTTCGTGTAGCTCATAATAACGGTCTGAGTGTGCTACTAGACTATGTAGCTAATCACGTACACGAACAGCACTCTGTATACCAAAAGCATAAAGACTGGGTAACTCCGCTCTACTTGCCGGATGGAACTATGAACACAGAAAAATGGGACGAGTACCGATTAACTACCTGGTTTGATACTTTTCTGCCTACGTTAGATTTAAGAAAACAAGAAGTTGCTAATTTCATGATAGACTCCGCCATTTATTGGATTACCGAGTATGATTTTGACGGATTCAGACATGACGCTACTAAGCACATTCCCAATAACTTTTGGCGAACACTCAATAAAAAAGTAAAGAATGTTAGCCAAGAAAAAGGTAAATACATCTTCCAAATTGGTGAAACATATGGTACACATGATCTTATAAATAGTTACATAGGCAGCGGCTTATTGGATGCTCAGTTTGACTTTAATATGTATGACAACGCATTACCTGTTTTTGCTACTGACGAAGCGTCCATGACTAGACTAGGCGAAGCCCTAGAAGCTAGCCTTAGTACTTATGGATACCATCATTTAATGGGGAATATTACTGGTAATCAAGATAAACCGCGTTTTATTAGCTATGCAGACGAAACCCTGAATATGAATCTATCTGGAAACGACTATAAGCGAATAGGCTGGAAACAAAATATAGAAGTTCAAGACAGTATAGCATATCGAAAAATGGCCATGTTCAGCGCTTTTAACATGACTATCCCGGGGATCCCTATTATCTACTACGGTGATGAAATAGGCATGGCTGGAGCTGGAGACCCTGACAATCGAAGAATGATGCGTTTCGAAAACTTGAAGGAGCAGGAGGCAAATCTGCAGAAGGAAATATCAAATCTTATAAAATTAAGAAATGAACATATGGCACTTTTATATGGTGATTTTGACATCATTGAAAATAGTGACTCTACGCTTACTTACCGCAGAAGCTATTTTGACGCTTCAATAACAATTACTCTTGATAAATCAAATTGGAGTTATGAAATTTTTGAGATTCACGATAATTAATATAAATAGTATAAAATACATAGATAAATAATCTAACCACAAAGACGCTAAGGTCACAGAGAACTAAAAACTATGCGTTCCTAACTTTTTGCGGTAAACATCGGTTTGAAAAATAGATGCAAGAAGAAAATAAAATAGCAACTCAACTAATCGGAACGGCAATAGATGTGCACAGAGCACTTGGCCCAGGCTTATTAGAGTCTGCCTATGTAAAATGCCTTGCAGTCGAACTTAAAGACAGAGGTTTATTTATAGCAGTAGAAAAAGAACTTCCAGTTATCTACGAAGGCAATAAAATTGACTGTTCTTATCGACTAGATCTTTTAATAGAAAATTTAGTTAGTCTAACCCTTAAGGTCATCGGTCTTCTAATACCCATTCACACACCTCAGACCCACAACCACTTGAAGCTTGCTAAAAAAAAATTGGGCCTTATTTTAAGTTGCAACGAAGTTTTGATAAAAAGGGCGGTGTCCATAGAATCATAAATAGCTAAATCATCGACTTAATACTGAAATACCGCCACCAACTCACTGCTTTTATTGTAATCGCATTAGGACTGTTCTTATGCATGGAAATAATCCGAGACATGCAACGAGATGGAGACTTTGGCGGATACATAGAAGCCGGCAAGCTTGCTTGGCAAGGAGAGTATATTTACTCAGCACACCGCAATACATGGCCGCCATTTATGAGCCTTGCTGCCATCCCTCTTTATGGACTTAATAGTATTAGTTTTTATGGACTGAGGTTAATATGGCTTATCGGTATAGTGGTAACTTACTGGCATATATTCAAGTGGATCCTCTCCTACTTTTTCAAAAAACAACTTGGCTTTAGGCTAAAAAGTAACGCT
>DNHN01000073.1 GCA_003485825.1 Bacteroidota bacterium
AGCTACCCGAAACTTTGGTGCAGCATTATTTAAGCCCTATGGCATCTCCACTGCAAGTGCGGATATTAGCAAAGCCAAGCTAAAACTCAACTATGCAGGGGGCAATGGACGAACCTACACGATAGAGAATAAGATAAAACAACTCAGTTACTTTACCAGTGTTCCTAATGGAGCACGTATACTTGGGACTATTGAAGTAAATGGCGTAGCACAGCCGAATTTTATCGAATTAGGTCTCAACCATCCAGAGCGGAAAATACTCCTTCACTGCAATCCTCTGCTGTTTACAAATTACCACATGCTGCACGCCACCGATGGTCAGTATGCAGTACAAGCACTGGCTCAACTCAGTCACACTAGCTACTTTCTTTGGGATGGATACGGTACAGAGCGCAGGTACACTACTCCTCCTCAGGATGGCAGTGTTTGGGATACACTGAATTACATCTTAAAAAACAAGTCCCTAGCCGCTGCGCTATTCACTTTTATGGCAGCTATACTTTTGCTGTTTGGGGTAAACTATAAACGCATTCACAGACACATTCCGATACACTATAAGCCTAAGAATAATTCACTTGCCTTTATGAAAATGGTCTCTAATCTTTTCATGCATGAAGAAAACCACATAGATTTAGCACGGTATAGGGTCAACTACCTCTTGGATAAAATACGTCAAAGATACAATGTCAACACCGCTGAAATCAACCAAGACTTCAAACTAAAATTAGCGCAAAAAGCAAATATAGACCCCAAAGAACTGGACATACTTGTAGCTCAGTTTCAAAAAGTAAGAACACTAAAACAAATGAGTAAAGAAGGTTTTTTATCTTTTAGTAAACTCATAGAATCACACATACACAAACTAGACATATACCATGGAATCAGAAAATAACCTAGATGCACAGCAGTCCGAGTCTCCTACTCCTAATTTTGAAAACACTCCAACCCTACAAATCATTTCTACTGGAGTAGCTAAGATAAAAGCAGAGCTGGGTAAAGTCATAGTAGGTCAGCAAGACTTGATAGACTCGCTTATCATAGGGATTATTGCCAATGGACACTGCCTGATAGAAGGAGTCCCGGGAATAGCAAAAACACTCTCTGCAAAACTTCTAGCTCAAAGTATTCAGGTAGATTTTTCACGCATTCAGTTTACCCCTGATCTTATGCCATCGGACATACTGGGTACGTCCGTATTTAATCAAAAGACCGCTAATTTTGATTTCAAAGCGGGGCCTATCTTCACTAACATAGTACTGATAGATGAAATCAATCGCGCACCAGCCAAAACACAGTCTGCACTCTTTGAGGTAATGGCAGAACGACAAATAACCATAGATGGCAGCACTTACCCCATGGCTGATCCGTTTATTGTGTTAGCTACTCAAAACCCCATAGAACAAGAAGGGACTTATAGATTACCAGAGGCTCAGCTGGATAGATTTCTTTTTAAAATAGAGATCGATTATCCGGACCTTGCAGATGAGGTAACCATACTGCAGCAGCACAATGTGCGCAGAACCAACCAAACCGAGGTAGTGCAAGGTATACTTACAGCCAATGACGTATTAGAAATGCAGCGTTTGGCTAAAGAAGTGACCATTGAGGATTCTGTAGTAGAATATATCGCCAAAATAGTGAATCAAACGCGCAATAACCCTCTCCTATTCCTAGGTGCATCTCCCAGAGCATCTATTTCCATACTCGATGCCGCAAAAGCTAGAGCTGCCATGGTAGGTCGTGATTTTGTAATCCCTGAGGATGTCAAATTCGTAGCGCTCCCAGCTCTTAGACACCGTGTAATCGTATCTCCTGAAAAAGAAATGGAAGGACTTACTCCAGACTTCGTAGTGAAGGAAATGATAGAAAGTATAGAAGTACCTCGCTAGGTAAATGAAGCAATTTTGGAATAACATATTTTTACATCGTACGTTTTTTATTGTACTGATTTCCGCAGGATTTCTTTTAGCGTTTGGTCATTTTTACCCACTTTATTACACAGTGGGACTCCTATTGCTTGGTCTAGTGGCATTAGGCACTGTAGTCGATACTTTTTTTCTTTTTAGGGGAACTAAAGTGAGTGGCAGTCGAAAAGTTAATCCTATACTCTCCAATGGAGATATAAATGAATGCTCCCTATCCATAATCAATACTTACAGTTTCCCTATACACTCACATATTTACGAAGAACTACCCTATCAGCTAGGACTTCGAGAACTTCTTTTTGCCGTAAAAGTAAAACCGAATAGCAAAGAAAAAATAGCCTATGACCTAGAACCTAAAGAGCGTGGAGAATATGATTTTGGCAATACCATATTAATGGTGCGTTCACCGCTCAGTTTAGTAGTTCGACGTTATGAACTGCAGACAGCCACTCAGGTAGCGGTTTATCCATCGTACATTCACCTGAACAAGTATAACCTAAAAAATTTCAAATACTTCACCAGTCAAGTAGGAAACAAGAAAACACGAAAAATAGGGCATAGCACAGAGTTTGAACAAATTAAGGATTATGTAAAAGGAGATGATATCCGTTACATAAACTGGAAAGCGAGTGCTAAGAAAAACCAACTGATGGTAAATCAGTATATCGATGAGCGAGCGCAGCAGGTATTCTGTCTTATAGATAGCGGACGGGCGATGGAAATGCCATTTGAGGGGCTGAGTTTGCTAGATTATGCCATCAACAGTTCCTTAGCGATTAGCCAAGTAATTATCAAAAATCACGATAAAGCTGGAGTACTTTACTTCAATAAAAAAGTAGAGAAAATCCTACCTGCGGATAAGGCTACTAGCCAAATGCCCCGTATACTTAATGTGCTGTACAATTTGAAGACGGACTTTTATGAGAGCAACTTCGAAAAACTCTATGCACAAGTCAAGTTTAAAATTAATCATAGAAGTCTGCTGCTCTTGTACACCAATTTTGAAGATATGAACGCTATGAAACGACAACTACCCTACCTTAAAGGGCTCGCCAAAAACAATGTCTTAGTGGTCATTTTCTTTCAAAATAGCGAAATAGAAGAAGTAATACACTCCCCGAATGAACATCAGATGGACTACTACTATAAATCAGTATCGGAAAAACTGTCATATCAAAAGAAACAGATGGTAAAAGAAC
>DNHN01000313.1 GCA_003485825.1 Bacteroidota bacterium
TGGTTCGAGTCCAGGTGAGGGCGCACAAAAACTAAAACACCTTTTAAACACTGCGTTTGGAAGGTGTTTTTTTATGCAGGTCCCAAATATGTCCATTCTCCGATTTTGTATTACTCTTTATGGTTTCAACTAAAGTTTTACACGCCTAAAACAAAACAGTACCCTCTCTTCCCATTTAAAATATTTCCTTTGTTCCTTCGTTAAGACATCAATTGAATTCAACATTAAAATATTTCGCTCTCCTAAGCTGTATGTATATTGCATTTTCGGCCTGTAGGAAAGAGTCCTTTACTACCACAGAGTCGGTAGTCGTAAATACAGATACGCTTTGGTTTGATACCGTATTTACTAAGGTGAAAGACAGAACCCCGCTATCTGTCAATAAGCAAATACTCGTTTACAACCCGAGCAAAGAAAGCATCCGCACCTCTATTCGTTTAGGTGGTGGACTTAACTCACATTTCAGACTAAATGTAGACGGCGAACCCGGGTACGCGTTCCAGGATATAGAGATTTTTCCAGAGGATAGCATATTTCTTTTCGTAGAAGTACATCCAGACCCAAACAACAATAGCCCTGAATTTAACCCACTGATTATTCGTGACTCGCTACTCTTTAGCACAAACGGAAATGAAAGCAAAACGATGCTCATAGGCTGGGGACAAGATGCACACTACATTTTTAGAGACAGTATAGAGGCTGATACTACGTGGGCCAATGACAGGCTTCCTATAGTAGTATACGGATACTGCTACGTAAAACCAGACGTGAAGCTCACCATAGAAAAAGGAATGAAAGTGCACTTCTCTCCAAGAAGCTGGCTTTTCGTAGAAGGAGAATTAGCTATAAACGGCACTAAAGAAGAACCTGTACTCATGCAAGGCGATAGACTCCAACCACAATGGGAAGAACGCGCCGGACAGTGGGGAGGTGTCTGGATAAGCTATCCAAGCTACGGAAGCACCATAGCACATGCCATCATAAAAAATGGCACAGTAGGCGTATACTGCGACTCCACAGCTGGACGAGATGGAGAACGAAATATAACCCTAAAGAAAACCATGATTCGCAATATGAGTTTTGATGGAATAAGCGGAAAAGGGAGCACTATCTACGCAGAGAACTGCGTCAGTATGAACTGTGGCAGATTTGGATTTCTCGCAAATCAAGGCGGAGACTACACCTTATATCACAATACTTTCTACACAGACGGGAGGGACTTTAGCAGACAAGAACCGACATTCGCTTACCTAAATATACGCAGAGATCCCATCACAGGAGCTGCGCTTGAAACCTACCCGATCCGCTTTAGCTTTCTCAATAATATAGTAGACGGGATAAACCAAGATGGCGAAATCGTGGGCGATCTTGATTTTAGCAAAGTAGGTTCCCCATCCGTGATAGACTATAACTTACTGCGCTCTTCAAATGACGTATACTTCGGAGCGGGAAGCAATAACATAGCGTTAGACCAGATTAGCTATGTAGACAAGAACAACTACAACTTAGATTTAGACACGCTATCCCCTGCTAAGAACAAAGCATTACTCCTATCCCCGATCATCCCGCAAGATTACTGTGACCGCACTAGAGATAGTGAACCGGATATAGGAGCGTACGAGAGTCAGTTTTAGAAAAGCATTTTAGCTTCCTCTATCCATTCTCCTGCCATTCTAAGAAAATACAAGTAGTGAACGATTAGCGAACTATAATCCGCCTACTTCAAAGAGCTTAGCTATCATACTCTCCCACGTGAATCGTAGGCGTTCGGTTTTGATGTTTTCTACGAACTCCGCTTCACGCTTGTTTTCATAGAAGTCCAGGATGGCGTCTGCTATCTCATCTATGTCCGTGGAGGTGACATAGCCTACCTTATTGTGCGGTACGAGTTCTGCTAGTCCGCCTACATCTGTGACTAGCATCGGATTATGATAATAGTAGGCTATCTGAGTCACTCCACTCTGTGTGGCTGTCTTATACGTTTGCACTACCATATCTGCCGCACTGAAATAGGTGCTCACCTCGCTATCGGGAATAAAATCATTGGCTTGTACCAATGCCTTTTCGAGTCCGTGTGCTTCTATAATGGCTTGGTACTCGTCTGGCTTGTCGTAATACTCTCCTGCTATGATTAGTTTTATCCCTGCTTCTTGTATTCGCTTGTCTGCAAACGCACGAAGTAAGATATCCAATCCTTTGTATTTTCGGATAAACCCAAAGAAGAGCAAATACTTGCCATTTTCAGCCAAGCCTAATTTCTTTCTAGCATCTGCTTTATCCAGCTGAGGGCCAAAACTCTCGTACATCGGATGTGGATTATAGGCCACCGGCTTAGTGCTATCAAATTGTTTGAGATCTTCAAGTACCGACTCGCTCATAGTGACAAACCCATCACAGCTATTTACAAAATACTTCGTGAACGGCGTATCGAAAAATCGTTTCTCGTGAGGGATAATATTATCTGCTATAGTAACTACTTTGGTGTGTTTATTCTTGCGAATAATCCTTCCTAGCGTTCCTAGACTTGGACCCATGAATGGCATCCAGTACCTGAAAATGACCAAGTCCGGTTTTTCCTTTCGTAGTGTATTGCCTAAGCTAAGCCAATTCAAGGGATTCACGGAGTTCAGGCTTACTTCTATCTCAATATTCTCTGGCTTAATATCCGTGCTATACTGTGTTTTTCCTGGGAAAAGGATATTCGGGTATTGAAGACTAAAGGTCACTATTCGCACGGAGTGTCCTTGCTCTTGCAGTTTGGTAGCCAGCAACTGGTTATACGTAGCCAGACCGCCTCTCAGTGGATAAGCAGGACCTACTATGATGATGCTCTTACTCAACTCCTATCTTCTCCGATATCTCGTACTTATTTCTGTTTGGAGCATTTCTGCTCAACATCTCTGCAAGAAAGCCTCCCATAAACAACTGAGAACCTACAATGAGCATCACCAAAGCAAGATAGAACAATGGATTGTCTGCGACCAGTGTCTGTCGTACTCCTTGACTAAGAGCAATAAATTTCTGTACCAGTACAAATACCGTCAGTCCAAATCCTACAACGAAAGCTACAGCTCCCCAAAAGCCAAAGAAGTGCATGGGTCGTTTCCCAAACTTAGACACGAAAATGATGCTTAGCAAATCCAATGGACCACGGATAAACCTACTCAATCCAAACTTGGTCTCGCCATATTGTCGAGCTCTATGAATGACAACTTTCTCTCCTATTTTTTTATACCCAGCTTTATCTGCCATCACCGGTATATAGCGGTGCATTTCTCCATATACTTCGATGCTTTTTACGACTTCATTTTTATATGCTTTTAGCCCACAGTTAAAGTCATTCAAGTATATCCCACTCATTTTACGAGTAGCCCAGTTATACAGTTTCGTAGGTATGGTTTTGGTAATCGGGTCGTAGCGTTTTTTCTTCCAACCACTTACCAGGTCAAAACCGTCTTCCCATAGCATACGGTGCATCTCTGGCAATTCTTCTGGGCTGTCCTGAAGATCTGCATCCATAGTGAATACAGAGTTCCCTTGCGCTATTGCAAAGCCTTCATTCAACGCAGCAGACTTTCCATAGTTTCTTCTAAACTTTAGTCCTCTTACTTCTTGGAAGTCCTTTTCCAATCCTTGAATAATGCTCCAAGAATCGTCTGTGCTTCCGTCATCTATGAAGATAATTTCATAACTGAACTTATTGTCATCCATCACACGCTTGATCCAAGCGTGTAGTTCTGGAAGCGATTCTGCTTCATTGAGCAGAGGTATTACTATTGATATATCCACGTTATACGAGAGCGTCTTCTTCTTTTTTATCCTTTTGTACTGCGCCTATTATCAGTGCGAGGATTAAGTACCATCCTAGACCTCCTAAAGCTGACTTTAGTTGCCCCATCACACCAGTAGCACGATTTTCTAAATCTCCTTTAGCTTTTACTATAGCCTCATCTATGGCTTCTTGAGGAGCTCCCATGTCCTCCATAAAAGTTTCTGTACTTCGGATTATCTCTTCGCCAAGTTCTTTTTCCCAAGTAGTATCTATCACCGTAATAAAAAGCAGGTTAAATACCAACACGACCACAGTAGCAACCACGGACGTAAGAAATGCAGCTACGAATGCTTCCTGAAACCTAAAAGGTGTAAAATTAGGCTTGGTCTTCTTGGCGCCTAAAATCATAAACACGATAGGTAATGCTAAGAAATTAACCACAAACAAAGTCAGCCAACCCATAGGCTTGGCAAAAAACATAGGGTCCACAGCATATAGTACTAAAAATAGTAGGATGCTCACTACTCCCATAATTACTCCTTGTTTGATGGCTGGTTGATACATATTCATATTGGTTAGGTTATTTTATTGGTTAGTTAGTACAAGTTTACTTTTTTACGGTGAAAAACTGCTTTTACTCTCCCCGAAAGTTTAGTGTTCCACGTATGCGTATTCTTAGACAACGATGCATTGGTCGTTGCATCAAAGTCCCACTTAGCTCCTTGATCAACGACAGTTAAGTGAGCAATGTCCCCTACTTGAGGCTCCCGTAATCGAGTCCTAGCACATGGGCAGGACCTTGAGTCAAGGTCTGCATAAACCGCTCTACTGAGATATCTTTGGCTAAGTACTCCACGTACCAAGCAAACAGTTGCTGCAACGTAAGTGATCCGCAGTCTGCATAGTCAAACTCCATTTGCTTCTGCTCTATGTTTTGTGGAGCATGGTTACTGCTGACAGCATCTATCGTACCGTCGTTCACCCCTTCTACCAATGCATTTCGATCTTCTTCTGTTCGCAATGGAGGATATAATTTAAAGTTCTCATCAAAACTGAGTACTTCCTTATCCGAAAAACAAAGATTAGATATGGCTACGTCACAGGTAATTTTCACTCCTTCTTTCTTCGCTTGTCTTACAAGCGCCACAGACTCTTTGCAGGAGAGTGCACTGAGATGCAAGTGTGCATCACAATACTTGGCTATCTCTATCTGCTCACTCACACTTACATACTCGGCGAGCGATGGCGAAGTCTTTAGACCTGTGTGTATCGTATTCTCACTTTCGTTTACCGAACCACCTTGTTCCAATGATTTGTCTGAAGGATGGGTGATAACTCTAGCCCCAAAAGGCTTGGTATACAACAAGGCTTTTTTGAGTAGGCCATTACTCAGACCTCCATCTCCATTTGTGAAAGCTACGGCTCCTGTCTGATACATATCAAACAGCTCCGCAAGATTTTCTGCGTGACTGCTCGCAGACAGCATGCCTGCTGGCAATACATCTACCAGGTGATTGGCACTACTGTTTTTTAGGTAATTTACCGCAGACTTATCTGTGATAGCTGGCTCACTATTGGGCAAAGTCACTACACTTGTGAAACCACCTGCAGCTGCAGTATCCAGAAGCGTTTGAAGAGTATCCTTCTGTTCATGCCCTGGATCGCTGAGGTGACACCTGAGGTCTGTCCACCCTCTGCTGACATAGAGCTTTTCTCCTTCTATGAGTTGGGCGTCTGCCTTTATTTCTTTTCCTATCTCAGCTATTTTACCATCTGTGATAAGTATATCTACTTGTTGTGAATGATGCTTGTGTCCTTCGTCTAGGAGTGTAGCATTGCGGATGAGGTAAGATTTTAGCACGCTTTGGTTATGATTTTAAGAATCTTAGCAAAAGTATCTCTATCAGTAGAAATATCAAACATAGGCTTACGAAGACTTTCCACAGCGGAGTAGTTACCTGAAGGTCATTTACGGCATTTTTTAATGCAGCAGCAGATGTCCCCGTGCTATTTACTGCTATTCCGGGCAAAAATGCGCGCAGTTTCTCTTCGTCTGCAAAAGTCTGTACAGACTCTGCTCTAGAATAGTTAAGCCCTACATTAGCTAGCTGTTTTTTATCAGCTGTGGTAAGACTATAGATACCTGCCGACTTAATTTCACCATTGAGCCAAAATCGAAAAGTATTTTCCGCAGTGCTACTTTCTATGATGATCTCCTTATTCTCCCCTACCAGTTTCAGTGCTTCCGCTCCAGGTTCTGACACATTCAGGTAGATAGGTTCCGAATCAAATAACGTATATGCCAATCGTTGTTTCTCCGATTTACTAAATGCCATCTTCAGTATACTGAGTACAAATATTTCGTGGCTCTCTAAACTCCCATAACTAGCATCCAAGGAAACTGCATATTGATATACGGACCCTGCGCCTAGTTGCGTCTTTGTAAGCAGCGGGCTTCCATCTTTTAAGGATAACAGTTCATGTGTATTTACTCCTTTTTGAAGCGCGTAGCTTTTCTTAATCTTGGGCAAGAGTACATTGGCTGGCACGCGTTTGTACACGTCTCGGAGAAATGGTCTCTTCAGATCTTCACCATCGATGCTGATTTCTTTCGGAACAACAGTGCCATACGTAGCCAGACCAAGCCCTGTGGTTAGCGAATTGTAATCTACTTTACCTACCTGAGGTGGCACTATGGTGAGAACTCCGCCTTTTTGCACGAATGCTTCTAACTGAGTGGCTAGACCACTACTTATTTCACTGAGCTCATTTAGTACTATAAAGTCATACTTGCCTAATGAAGCATAATCTATAGCTCCTGTGCTTGTAGCGGTATAGTTAAATATCGAGTCCTTACCGAATACTTTAGCGATAGCGGCACTATTTGCTCCAATCTGAAGGATGTCTATGCTTGGTTTTATCTCTAGCGAAAAGTAGTACCGATTATCAAAGGTAACGGGTACGTCATTCACACTGATATCTCCTTCGATCCATCCTTTTTTGGCACTGGTAAACGACATAGACAGTATATATTCACTCCCACCTGCTACACCAAAGCTTTCTACCCCTTGCTGCACTCCATTAATTCGCAGGACTGCATTGGCAGACTCCACAGTCTCCCTCCCATTATTGGTAACTTTTACGCTTATTTTTACGGGTGATCCTGGCCTAGAGATGGGTTCTTCTAGCCATACAGAATCCACACTCAAGTTTCGAGGAGAGGTCGCTTTCAGCTGCACTGCACTCACTGAAATCCCACTATCCAAAAGCGGCCCCTTTCCATAGCCTACAGTCTGAAAATCACTGATGGCAAAAGTGTGTTGCGAAGCATATCCCTCCGATACATACTTACTGCTTACGCGCTGCATTACCTTTCCAAAATCATTCGGGTAATAATCCAGTTCCATATCATCGATTATCTTTTCTGCTTTGGCGGGAGAATACACCTTAGTAGTGTAAGGACTCAATGCATTATCTATGACTTGGACTTCTGCCTCATTTGGCAAGTTACTCAGCACCGTGCGCGCTGCATTTTTTGCATTTTCAAAAAGCTCACCCTGCTCCCCTTCTGCACGCATACTCTGAGAATTATCTATATAAATACTGACCAACTGCCTTCCTGTTTTCGCATTTTCATCGAGCAGGTAAGGCTGTGCAAAGGCAACTACCAGCGCTGCTAGGGCTAGCATACGCGTCAGCAGTACAAGCCACTTTTTGATCTGACGGGTCTTACGACTTTCCGTCTGTATCTCCCGCAGCATAGCCACGTTACTAAAAAGTACTTTCCTGTATTTCCTGAAATTAAATAAGTGGACTATAACAGGGACCACTAAAAGAAGCAATGCCCATAGAAATGTAGGTTGTTGGAAATTCATAAAATTCTACCGTGCGAAGTTACTTAGAAACGAACTAAATCGAAACGGAGTATGGATTAATCCTTATAAGTTGGCCAATAAGTCCTCGAATGGGATGGGTTGGCCGTAATTAAACCCAGCGTAGTAATTACACTGCAACTTAAATTGCAAATGCGATTTTGCGTCTTTTTTAAGTTCTATCATCACTGTGCCGTAACGTTGTTCGTATTTTCCCAATTCGTCAAACGTTGGCTTGGGCTTCAGGAAATACTGCCAAGACTCTTCCGTCGCCCCTGACTTTCGCTGTGAAATATGCTTGTTTACATGAACGATGTAATCATCCTGTCGCAGTGAATCACGCATATAGTCTAAGAGGTAATGAAGCTTATCTAACTTGGTATGGTCCGATGTTTTAACTACAATACCTGCCGAATCTTTACGATTTATAACGTATGTAGATATATCTTCTTCATTGGCCTTAGACAGCTCCCACTCCTCCTGAAGATGCAGTATAAAATCCTGCAAATCCAAATAGCAGTGACACATTTCATCCGCAAAATTCTCCCCTCGTTTGATGGGTTTGCTAAACGAAAAATCTTCGCTTTCTAACTGATTGAATAAATTTTTAAAGTAAGACTTCATCGAACCTAGTGTAATTAACACTTTTGATTTCCGTATGTTTGCCAAACTAAGTTTGAAACTATCCATAGTCATAGTAAATTACAATGTTAAGCACTTCTTAGAGCAGTGTTTAAAGTCTGTAAATCAATCTATTAAAGATATCGATGCGGAAATTTTCGTGGTCGACAATAATTCTGTAGATGGGTCTAATGAAATGGTACAATCACTGTTTCCTGAAGTCAAACTCATCGCCAATACCGAAAATGTAGGATTTAGTACTGCCAATAATCAAGCAATACTGAAAAGT
>DNHN01000079.1 GCA_003485825.1 Bacteroidota bacterium
CAATTGGGCGGGATATGTTACCAAATTTAGCAAAGATGGAGATTCCTTGTTGTTTTCTACCTATCTCGGTGGCAGCGGCTCTAATCTTATCCAAGCGATGGCTATAGATGACTCTGGTTATGTATATCTTACGGGTCAAACAAGTGCATCTGATTTTCCTACTACCTCGGGTGCATATCAAACTACGTATGCTGGCAGCACAAATGGATGGTGGTGGAATAGTGGTGATGCGTTCTTAACTAAAATGAAGCCCGACGGCTCGGATTTAGTATTTAGTACTTTGATAGGTGCAGCTGGAGATGAAGTGGCGTATGGCATCAATATAAGTCCTAACAAGGATATCTATATTGTAGGGAAAACTTCGAGTCAAGGCTTTCCTGTAACTGCAGGATCAACGATCTTCAATGCGGTCACGAACGGTGCCACCGATGGATTTATCTGTAAAGTCAATTCATCAGGAAGCTCATTATTGTACAGCAAGCTAATGGGAGGGAGTGGTGCAGACTGGTTTGAAGGTATCTATGTAAACGAACGAGATGAAGCCTATATAGCGGGTATTTCACAAAGTAGCGATTTTTATACGTCGACCAACGCATATCAAAAAAAATCAGCGGGTGGAGCAGATGCGGTAGTTGTTAAAATGAATCCAGGAGGTCAAAATGTATATTACTCTACCTACATAGGTGGAAGCGGTGATGAGTTTTATTCCACAAATTCTATTTGGAATAACAATATACGTATAGCGGCTAATATCCGTGAAGAGCCCATTATTTGCGGTATTTCAAGGTCCAATGATTTTCCGGTGACTTCGGATGCATTACAATTAACGAATCCGAGCTCTACAGGTGGAGGTTGGTGGAATACTTCTGCCACCATAACTAAATTGAGCTACGATGGTCAGAAATTGCTCTATGGAACGTACTATGGAGGGTCTGGTTTTGAGATACCAGGTGCCAATAAGTTAAAACGTATTAGTTGCTTTACCAATATTCTGTATGGCGGATTTACACAGTCTACAGATTATCCTACCACTCCGGGAGTATTCAAAGAAAATAAGACATCAGGCGGATCCAGCTTTTATTACACGGGTTTCGTATCTAAATTCAGAGATACGCTGTACACCGATGAAATAGAACTCAGCATTCAAGATACGATTTATGACTGTGATCAAATATATGAAATACTCAATGCCGAGAACATAGGAGCAGATATCCTTTGGAACAACGGCTCCACACGGCAATACAGAATAGTAGGAGATACAGGCCTCATTTGGGTGCAAGCTACTTACGGTTGTGATACTGTGAGAGATTCAGTATATATGGTACTCAAGCATTCTCCTCAGATGCCCGTATTACCTAAGGATAGTATTTATTGCGATAATTTTCCCAATCTTACCTTGGATGCTCAGCATGATACGATAGATGCCACTTACGTGTGGAATACAGACGCTACCAGCCAGACATTGGTCATAGATACAGCAAGTATCTACTGGGTAGACGTAGTTACAGAGCACTGTGGTACGAAACGAGACTCGGTGGTATATCAATTGCTAAATACGCCTCAAGTAGATTTACCCATAGATAGTACGTTTTGCAACACGGTAGCCATTGATTTACAAGTAGGAGATAGTCTCCGAAACGAAGAATCATTCTTGTGGAGTACAGGAGATACTGCCAGTTTCATAAGTGTCAGAGATGTTGGTGATGTGGGTGTTCGAATCACAAACTACTGTGGTACCGATACCAATTATACGTACTTTACAAAATACCTAGACCCTACACTTACACTTCCAGCAGACAGTGAGTTCTGCGATGTAGTAAGTCTAAAAGTACCTTATGGGCTAGAGGATAACGGAGAGACCTATAGACTAAGCCAACTCATCTCGGGGGTTTCTTTTATACTCCCCGCGGCAGACGATACATTGCTGTTTGACAGGCAAGGAGAGTACGTATTTACTATTTCAAATAAATGTGCTCAAGCTAAGGATACGATATTTATTACCCTATTGGAGACACCTTCTGTATCTCTAGGTAAGGATACTACATTCTGTGATGCCATTTCCATTACTTTGGACGTGACCGAACCAGACAATAAAGAACAATACTTATGGAACGACAATGTGACATTGGCTTCCAAAACTATTACTTCACCAGGGGAATACTGGGTTTCAGCGACCAATAAATGTGGAGCGGATAGTGATAGTGTTAATATAAGCGTAGTGAAATCACCTGAAGTAGATCTCCCTGCGGATAGTACATTTTGTGATCAGGTGAACATAGTACTCGATGCTGATATGGATGAGCCTTCGCAGTACCTATGGCAGAATAACTCTACAGATAGTGTACTTCAAGTTTCTTCCGTAGGAAAGTATAAAGTGACGGTATCCAATTATTGTGGATCTGTAAGTGATAGTATGCTCATAAGTATGATCACTTCACCAGAGGTTTCTCTAGGTGAAGATACTATCTTCTGTGCAGGAATTGAGCCTACTTCCTTTACCGTTGGAAAAGAATCTAATGAAGAGCAGTATGCTTGGAGTAACGGAGATGTGGTCAATACCACAACCTTCTTCAGTGAAGGGAAACATTGGATCCGAATTAGTAACAAATGTGCTACTGTTTCGGATAGTATTGAGTTTGTACTAAGTCCGAATCCAGTGATAGACTTAGGGCCTGATACCACGCTATGCGGTAATTTTAGTCTTACGTTAGATGCAGGTAATCCGGGAATGGACTACCTCTGGATGCCATATGGTGAGACTACGCAGACGATACAAGCCACTCAGCAGATTACCTACACGGTCACTGTGTCTAATCAGTATGATTGTGAAAGCGAAGCTTCATTTACCGTACGTCCAGACTGTGTGAGTAAGAGTTTTATACCTACAGCATTCTCTCCAAATGGAGATGGCCTGAATGACGTATTCAAACCTACACTAATCAATTTTGAGGAGTATAGCTTAGTAGTCTATAGCAGATGGGGAGAAAAAATATTTGAATCCCATGATGTGAATAAGGGTTGGGATGCCTTCTACCAAGGTGAGGCAGTGCAAGATGGTGCATACCATTACTTCATGAGATACAAGACTACAGAAGACCTCAAGTGGCAAAATGTAGGAGGAGTAGTAAACGTGGTAAGGTAATGACTATCGCGACATCGAATCTATAGGTGACTATTTTTCTCGCTTTTTTTCTTGAAGCACCAGCTTAGGTGTAGGCTATTTTAGTAATGATTGACCACCTACGGTAGGATTACGTGTTGAAATTCAGCTATTCTATCTTGTTTCTGAATTTCGACATAGACTTATTTTTATTCTGCCACCATGTCACCCTGTTGGCTTTGGTCTACCTTTTGAAGATTAGGTGCTAAATAGAATTAATAAACATGCAAAAAGGAAAAGTTTCAGTAAACACGGAGAATATCTTCCCGATTATCAAGAAATTTCTTTATACAGACAATGAGATTTTCTTGAGAGAGTTGATTTCTAACGCAACAGATGCAAGCAACAAGCTAAGAGTACTCAGCCAACGCGGTGAGGTGAAAGGTGACATAGGCGAGCTTAAAATAAAAGTAAGTCTAGATGAGGATAAAAAGACCCTTACCATAAGCGACAACGGTATAGGTATGACTGCTGAGGAGATTGACAAATACATCAATCAAATTGCATTCTCGGGTGCGGAGGAGTTTGTAGAAAAATTCAAAGACACGAAAGAAGACGCAAATATCATCGGTCATTTCGGACTTGGGTTTTACTCGAGCTTTATGGTAGCTGATAAAGTAGAAATCATTACCAAGTCATTTAAAGACGAACCCGCAGCACATTGGACTTGTGATGGTAGCCCACAATACACGCTTGAGGCTTCTGACAAAACAGAACGAGGGACCGAGATCATTTTACATATTTCTGAAGATTCTACAGAATTTCTTGAAGAAAACCGCATTACGACCCTCCTAAACAAATACAATAAGTTCATG
>DNHN01000321.1 GCA_003485825.1 Bacteroidota bacterium
AAATTTCTCAATGCCATCGTTTATGCTCGATTGATAGAGAAGCTGCTTGAGATGTATTCTGCAGAGTATATTTTAGCACATAGCTTGGGAGCTTTTGGGAGCTTGTACTTATTCAATGAAAAGCCAGAACTATCTCCTAAGAAAATGGCGTTGCTCGGCACACCTGGAGAAGTGTCAGAGTTTTTAGAGGCGTATGGCAAGGTGCTAAAAATAAACCAGCGGGTATACGATAATATGCATAGGTATATTGAAAAAACGATTGGTAAGCCGCCGAGTTACTATTCTGCAGAAAAGTTTGCCAAGAAACAAACAGCAGAAGGTCTGCTCATCCACGATACCGAAGATGTAGATGCCCCTTATAAGCATGCTCAGAGCATACACCGAAATTGGGAAAATTCTGAACTTTTCACTACCACGGGCTTTGGTCATAAGCTTAGAGATATTAGTGTAGTGGAAAAGGTAGTAGCGTTTTTTGGATAGGAAGAAAGTCTCTCTCTTGTGTTTCCAAAGTGAGAAATTAATTTATTTTGTTTAACTTTTCCGCCAAAAAACTAAAATAAATTAAACAACATGGAATTTTTAGAGCCCGTAATTGGCGGCATTGCTGCTTTCTTGTTAGGATCTTTATGGTACACAGTTCTTTTTGGAAAACAGTGGCAAGCCGAAACTGGTATTTCGGAGGAGGATGCAAAAAAAGGAATTGGCTTAACTCACGGTCTGGCACTAGTCTGTATGATTATTATGTCTTTCCCTCTCAATGAATTTGTTATTAAAAGTCACGCCGTAGCAGAACAGACATTCGCACATGGAGCATTTCATGGAGCGATGACAGGATTACTTTACGGTGCCACAGCTACAGGAATACATTACTTGTATCAGCGAAAGTCCTTGAAACTATTTTTAATAGACGCGTCTTACATAGTCGCTTTTTTAGTCCTTTCTGGTGGAGTAATGGCAGCTTTGCACTTGGGTTAGACAACTATCTTATTTATGCTTAAAGCCATTACTTGTTGAATGGCTTTTTAATCGGATGAGGTTGTCCAAATTATTTATCTTCGAAGACATGAAAGGTATAGTATCTTTAGTAACATTACTTCTAGTTAGTCTTCTGGGTTTTAGTCAAGCAGAAATGCCTATTACTACTTTGCGAAGTATAAAAGAATCATCAACGAATGCTCAGCGGTTTTTAGCTAAAGTGAGCGCTGATTTTGATGAAGCTACAGTCGCTCAATTAGGAGGACGAATTGGTTCTCGCACAGGTGATGTGCTAACCCTAAGATTATCTGCATCACAAGCTGAGCTTTTCGTATCTATGAAGGGAGTGTTGTATCTGCAAAAAGCGAATAAAGTACAACCCAATCTCATACGTGCTATCCCAGATTTGCGAGCGGATAGTGTGACTGCAGGAATTGGACTAAACGCCCCATATACTGGTAAGGATGTAATTATTGGAGTGACGGATTGGGGTTTTGACTATACGCATCCTATGTTTTATGACACTGCGCTAAAACACACACGTATTGTTGCTGCATGGGACCAGTTTAAGCGAAGTGGTCCTGCTCCAGACGGCTATGACTACGGTACAGTATATCAAGGAGAAGATGAGCTGTTGGCTGCAGGAAGTGATACGTCAAATATCTACGGGAATGCCTATCACGGGAGTCACGTAGCAGGTATTACTGGTGGTAGTGGTGGCGGTACTCAGCATAGAGGGGTTGCCTATGAAGCAGAGTTTCTTTTTGTGACCTTTTTAGTAGATGAAGCAGCAGTCATAGATGCCTTTAATTGGATGCAATCGCAAGCTGCTAAACGCAATAAAAGATTGGTAATTAATATGAGCTGGGGGCTCTATAACTTGGGGCCTTTGGATGGGACCTCGCTAGTAAGTGATGCGATCAATACCCTGTCAAGCGAGGGAGTGATTTTCGTGACCTCTGGAGGGAACAATGGGGACGAAAATTTTCATATAAAACGAACATTCAGCAACGATACACTGCAAACTAAAATAGATTTTTTTAGAGGTTCTAATCCTAATCTTTGGGGTCAGAGTATCAGTATGTGGGGAGAGCAAAATAAAAATTTTGGAGCAGGAATTACGGTGTATGATAACGCTAAGAATCTAGTACTAAGGTCACCATTGTATTTTACAGATGATAGCAGGTATCTAGACAGTTTTCTGGTTGCAGGCAGTGATACTGTGTTTTATAACGTAGCGATAGATGCTCCACATCCACTGAATAATAAACCACACATACGATTAAGAGTGCGAAATGAGAATTCGGCCTTTAACATTGGCCTGAAATCTTACGCAGAAAGCGGCACCGTGCATTACTACAATGTAACGGAACTTACCACTGATGTAGGGAACTGGGGAATGCCTTTCACTGCTTGGCTGCCTACTTGGGAGGCTGGAGACGCTTTCTACAGTCTTGGTGAGCCAGCGAGTACTGCTTCTGTGATTACTGTAGCGGCACATCAAAGTGAAGTGCGTAGGGATGGCGTCGTAATAGGCGGTGGATTTATAGCAGATTTTTCCAGCTACGGTCCTACCATAGATGAACGATTAAAACCAGATGTTTCTGCTCCAGGAGTAGGGGTTATGAGCAGTATATCTTCATTTACCGATGCCAATGTGACTGTAGATGAATCCATTATCTTCAAGGGGAAATCGTATCCCTTTTCGCGGTTAAGCGGAACGAGTATGAGCAGTCCGGCTACTGCAGGGGTAGTAGCATTGATGTTAGCGGCTAATCCGAACCTTTGGTACGATGAAGCGAAGGAGATACTTATCACTACTGCACGAGAAGACAATAGGACGGGCGTGATTCCCTCTTCCGGAAGCACGAAGTGGGGATGGGGAAAGGTGAATGCATATGCTGCCGTGCAGCGAGCGGAGGAAAAGCTAGCTGGAGTGAGAGTCTTGGAGACAAAAGAGGTCGTTCTATATCCCAATCCTACGTCAGATAAGGTGTCACTTAGTTCCGCTAGTGTATATCAAGTAGAACTTATAGGCTATGACGGAAGAGTTGTCGCAATAGGTGAGTTGGGTGGAGGTCAGCATCTCGATGTCTCTGATGTTCATGCGGGAATGTATCTTATTAGATTTTTAGATGGAGCGTTTAAGTCTATGCTAGTGGTAGTAAATTAGTTTTTATTTGAATGATAAACATATTTTTTAGATGATATTTAATATAGTGGAAGTT
>DNHN01000057.1 GCA_003485825.1 Bacteroidota bacterium
ATACTCTATCAGGACTTACTTCTAGACGCAGCACTTCCAGCTCTGCACCATATCAGAATTTAGTCTTAAATATAGAAACAGATTCAAGTCATATTGGCTCTCACATCATACGAATACAAGCTCGAGATAATCACTGCCCAATGTATGGGTTCTCGGAAAAAACAATCACATTAAAGGTACATCCTGCTCCTCAAGCTACTTTTAGTATTAATGATGTATTTTGTGGAAACAATCTAATAGAAGCTACCGCTTCGGATACTCTGGACTACAGGCTAACTATAAATGGGACCAAATCGACCCAGCCATTACCTTACACTTATACCAATTATACGTCTGAAATGGTAAACTATAAGTTTGTCTACACGAACAGTTACGGGTGCGCAGATTCATCAGAACAAAACATTCTAAATGTCGGAAATTCGATTACTCCCACTGCGATACTCCACGGAGACACATCCATTTGTAACGGAGCCAAATTAAATCATTGGCTTACACATCGAGAATTTGAAATATCATCCATAAATTGGGAAATAGCAAATACCAATTACACCCAAGACACACTC
Organism: Bacteroidota bacterium; assembly: GCA_003485825.1. Taxonomy (GTDB): domain Bacteria; phylum Bacteroidota; class Bacteroidia; order NS11-12g; family UBA9320; genus UBA9320. Next base: position 564 of record DNHN01000057.1, read on the forward strand.
AACACAGCGGCTAGTATAGAAAAAATAAACTACACCTATTCATTAAAGAAGAACCAACACTTTTGTGAACTAGAAGACAGTTTTATGCTCGATATACAACAGGCTCCCAAGGTTAATTTAAGGACAGAACCTTCCGTTTGTTTTGTTTCTCAATTAGACCTAAGCAATACAGATGTAGTACCTAATGATGGCCAATGGTCTTACAATAACACTTCAATTCCTACATCATTTGAATTGGGCCGATTTATACCTAATCTAGATATCGATGCTGAATTGATGTACACTGTCACAGACAGTCAAACACAATGCAAGACCACTATACCTGTCACACTACACGTAAAACAAGCGCCAGATCTACAGCTTAAAAATCAACAAATCTGTGCAAGTGAGAACCCATTCAATCTCAATAATATTATTAGCAGACCTTTTAACTACAGTACAGCAAATATTGATTGGGAAATGTTAACTATGATTGGAGCGTATTATCATGACGGAATTACCCCAAAAATAGATGTTCCTTCCTATGGCTCTGGAATGTATGAATTAGCTGCAAAAAACTCGCTACCCAATGGATGTATAGCACGAGATACGGTACATATCCTAGTGGACGAAGAAATACAGCTCGCATCAAACGGCCAAACTCAAGGCTGTCAAACCAATGACGCAGTCCTTCTACAAGAACTTTTTAACATGAATATAGAAGGGGGAAATTGGTCTTCTGATATACCAGATGTACTCTATTATGACTCTTTGAGAACACAAAACTACTGTGGTGACATTATGCTAAAATATGTATATGATATGTATGGATGTTATGATGAACTAGACATTCCATTTACTATAGTTTGTCGGCCAACTTTCAATATAGCACTACCTGACAGTATTTGTACAGATGCCAATAGTATTAACCTTCCTTCATTGTATCAGTGGCAAGGGACAGGTGTTACGGATAATTTACTCGACCCTTCATTACTAAACGAAGGAATAACCAATCTAAGTGCAGGCACCACCGTGCAACAATGCCAGTACGACACCTCAGTATCTATTACCGCCTTGGCTCCTTTGAATTTTACACTAAATACAAGTGCGACGACATTATGTGAGGGAGAAGTACTGCGGCTAGAGCTAGACGCACCAACATACGCTAAACTTCAGTTAGAAAACTGTGGCAACCTATCCACTTTTATAACTGATTCATATACTTACACTCCTACTAGTTGTGACTTAGCTAATCAGAAAATAAACCTAAACGTATCTTCCTTTTCACACTTGTTGTGCCCAAGCCATACTAAAAGTCTATCAGTACCCTATCTAGAGAAACCACAAGTGTCATTATCTTCCCTAGGATTAAAATGTGAGCCCTATAATTTAGACGTGACAGCTATTGGAGATAATCTCAAACACGTAGACTATAAAATTAGCACTACCGACAACGAATGGCTCGGCACAGGATTACGATTACTGGCGAATAAACTACCTGCTGGAAATTATCAATTAGACATAAACTTAGAGCATACGAATAGATGTACAGCCACCCAAACTGTCGTAGACTATTTATCTATTCATCCTACCCCTATTGCCTCAATAGCCTTGCTCGGTCAAGATAGAGTAACACTCTCTAAAAGACAACTAATGCTAAGCAGCTATTCAACCATTAGCTCGGGGCAGCTTACCAATAAGTGGTACTATACCAAACAAGGTGTCTCCACTTTATTTAGTCAGCAAGATAATCCTATATTAGAGCTACCGCTAGATACAGGAGTATTCACCCTCACATTAGTCGCAGAGTCCAATAAGTTCTGTACTGATACTGCACGCACTACGGTGACTGTGGTTCCAGATATCATAGCCTTCATTCCCAATGCTTTCACTCCTGACAATAAGGGTCCTGAGTCGAATTCAGTATTCAGAGTCACTAGTGATCACGCCTCTAAATTTCACATTGAAATATTCAATAAATGGGGTCAAAAAGTATTTTCATCTGACAATATAGAAGAAGGATGGAACGGAACCTATCTCGGTCAATATTGCCAAGACGGGGTATATGTATATGCCATAGAGTTAGTGAATCATGCAGGCTCTCTATACAAGTATCAAGGAACAGTCAATCTACTTCGATAATCTCCCAATAATCACTATATCCTTTATCGGATATTATGTAACTTCGTATGTACAATTAGTGGGCAAGTGCGATTAGACAACACCGAAGAAAATAAAGAAATAGCAAGGCGATATCGTCAACTGCTCAAGGCTTCTAAATGGTCCAGAGAAAAAGGGGATATCACTATTATCCGTAAGGCTTTTGTAATGGCGCTTGATGCCCACAAGTCTATGCGTAGAAAGTCGGGAGAGCCATATATTTACCACCCTATAGCTGTGGCTAAAATAGCTGCAGAAGAAATAGGACTTGGTACGACTTCCATTGTATGTGCTTTGTTGCACGATGTGGTAGAAGATACAGATATCACGTTACAGGAAATTGAGGCTGCATTTGGAGTCAAAGTAGCAAATATCATAGATGGGCTCACCAAAATATCTGGAGTCTTTGATACGAATTCACCTCAAGCTGAAAACTTTCGCAAGATGCTCCTCACCATGGCCAATGATGTAAGAGTTATCTTGATAAAGCTCTGTGACAGATTGCACAACATGCGTACTTTGGAACATATGAGTGACAAAGGTCAGCTGAAAATAGCCTCAGAGACTAGCTTTATTTACGCACCTCTAGCTCACAGACTAGGGTTATATGCCATAAAAACTGAATTAGAAGACTTATCACTAAAATAC
>DNHN01000329.1 GCA_003485825.1 Bacteroidota bacterium
ATGGTGTTGCTGACTACTTGTCTAAGAATTAAGTTTTCATAAAATACAAAACTGTAAACGGCTTCCATTAGTTTGGTGGCCGTTTTTATTTATATATAGATCTACACTCGACTTTAGTTAGAATAATAATGGAGACGCTGTTCCTTATTCATCCAAGGTGATCTTAAGGCTTTACAGGAGTAGCTTATCGGCTCCTACTAGCACATAATCTCCCGCAGGATAATTTACCTTTTCCCCGTCTGAATCTGATATTGTTAAGTGCGCAAACTCTGCAACTGTTTCTTTCGGGTGCTCGGCTTTCCAGATTTGTTTTGTTTTTACGCCATGGGGCAGGGCTATTGTTCGTAAACTTGAATTGTGGTTAGAAATCAATAACGAACTCTCCGATTCAGTCAAAGATCTCGTCACTATGCTCACGTGTATCTTTTTAGAAAAACTATCTACCACGTAATTATCTGCAACATTGAAAATATAAAATTTCTTATAGATTGACTTTGATTGTATTACTGAAGTATCCCCTTTTCTTAAAACCTCACCTATGCCGTGGCTAATTTCTAATTCACTCTGATGTTGCCCATTTGCCGCAGAGACATAGTGTATAGCCATAATACCATTATCTGCAGACCATCTGTATCTGCTACCATCATATGCCCCTCTGCTAGATATCGTTTTTATAACACCAACTACTTCATCTCCAAAGGGCACTACTTCTCCGTCCTTCATAGAGTAATGATTTTTCGGTTTCTTTTCCTTCGGTCTCTTTTCTATGCAGTAAGCTGAACTCACAAAGAGACATGTAACTAGGAATATCAATAAGGAAGGCGTTATTTTTTTCATAATTTTAGAATTTAAAGCTTCTCAAAAATAGAGCTAATTGTTCAACGAACAAATTGCTTAATTGGTATAAATAAAAAAGAGCTTTCCTTCCAGGAAAAACTCTTCTAAATAGTGCTATCTGACGATATCTAACTAACTGATACTATTACGTACCTTAAGCGTATACTCTCGCAGCGCAGTTTTCAGGTCTGAGTCGTGTTCAGCCATATGCTCCTTTACAAAAAGTGCTGCTATTACGTGAGTAAGCTGCTCACCTTCGTCATCACCTTTTATTTCTATGGCCGGAGTCTCTTCATTGTACAAAGCCTCTTCTGCGGCCTGAAGTTCTTCCAAGCTGTGTGATTCTGCTAGTTTTTTTATTACGGGTATTTTCATGATACTTTTTAATTCTAAGTTTAAGTTTACTCCTCGGTGCTTCTCGCTAAGGCGAATCACTCAGAATGACAACTTTGCAGTCAATTAGCTATCACAATTGTCAGTTTGAGTGTTCTTCGTCCAAAGAAAGAAGAATGTATCGAAATGCTTTATGCTAGACCCTCGATCATCTCTACTACCTTAGCTTCTAGGCTAGTAGCAGCTCCTTGCTCGAGTTTTCCGTCTTTGAATACAGCGAAATAGGGCAAATTATCTACTCCTGCTAACCTTCTAGCCTCAGGATTTTCCTCTGCGTTTACATCTAAAAAGGTAACGTCTGCAAAACGTTCATCGGTCGAAAGCCTTTTATATTTTGGAGAAAACAGCTTGCAGCTACCACACCAATTAGCGAAGTACTTTACCACTACCTTGTTGTTTGATGCGATCGCATCACTAAAATCATTATCAGTTACTACTCTTATAGACATACCACAAAGGTAAGATGAGGAGCAAGTGATTGAGAAATAATAAAATTGATTTGGCTATAACCGAATATTATAGACCGCTTTTGCGAAGAGTAATTTTAATCTCTTCTTTATCTCTTGCAGATATTTTGATGTAGCCAGATTCATATCCAGCATATTCTACCTTGTATACTTTAGGACTCTGTACCTGTGAGAGTTCTCCCACACCGTCAAAGTCAGTAAATAAAGTTACTTCTTCTTCTACTGCAGTTATTTTCACTCCAGTAAGAGGCTCTTTGTTTTCGTCTAACACTTTTATTTTCAACGGATTATTCGCTGAGGCAAGTGCTGCGATACACAATAATATAGCTGTTAGCTGTACTTTCACACTGCAACGGTATCGCACCTATGTTATGCGAATGTTACGCTAACAATAAGAAAATAGAAAGAGGATAAATCCTACCTTTGTGCCGATGAAAAACGCAATCATTCTACTACTCCTTATCACCGCTTGCGGACCAAAGAATGAGGGACCTAACAAGTTTAGTGATGATAAACTGGTTAAAATATATGAGCTACAGGACCGTAGAGATACCAAAGCTCTACTGCCTCTTCTCAAAGCAAAAAAAGAAAGTCACCGTATAGCAGCGGCTTTAGCATTTGCAAGTATACAGGATACTCTTGCCGTACCCTATCTCAACCAAATGCTTCAGATAGACCAAGACCCTATGCCACGAAGAGCTGCTGCGTTTGCTCTAGGGCAGGTAGGTAATACCAAAGCATTGGGCATTTTGATACGGGCATTTGACCAAGAACTGTTCCCTCCCAATAGACCGTTTATTATGGAAGCCATTGGCAAATGTGGAGATTCTAGCACTCTGAAACTCTTTGAGGAAAATGAATATGAAGACTTTGCTCTGCAAATGGGTTGGGCATACGGTGTTTTTAGACTTGGACAGAAAGGATATCGTTCTGAAGCACTGAATAATAGAATGATGAAGTTATTGAATGATGAGAATAAGGACTTGGCGATATTGGCGAGTCATTATGTGTATCGCGATCTGAGAGGTCGTGGTGATTTGGAATTGGTTGATTCATTGATTGGTGCAGCTAAGTATGATGAGGTGAAGGATAGATTGGGCCTTATAACAAGCCATAAGGCCGAAGGTGAAAACTTAAAGCGGGAAGAATTTGACTCGTTAAATAACTACCAAAAGATTATTTTAATACGTGATAAGAAATCTTGGTCTTTTCTAGAGTATCAGCAACTCGTCAAATTGTTCTATGACAGCACAAAACATATTGGTGTAAGAAGTGCATCATTTTCACATATCGTTGCAAATTCTCATGGTGATAGTGAGAACACTTACATTGATTTTGCCCTGAAATCTGGAGACATGGCCTTCCAAAGTTTGGCGGCTAATAGGCTTCGAGAAAGCCACCTTAATACTGATAAAGGCACCATGCTGCCACTATTAAACCAAGTCAAATCCCAACTCAAACTCCCACAACAAGCAGAAACATACATAGACGTTTGCAAAGCCATAGAAGCTCTTGGTGGCGATAAATTTGAAGGATACCAACCTGAATACAACCACCCGATAGACTGGGAATTTGTAAAAACTATTCCTGCTAATCAACAAGTACTTATCAAAACCAACAAAGGAAATATAACCCTCCAACTTTTTGTGGAAGATGCTCCAGGGACCACTTCCAATTTTCTAAAGCTGGTCGATGCTAATTTTTACGATGGCAAGTACTTTCATAGAGTTGTACCACAATTTGTAATACAGGGTGGCTGTCCACGTGGAGATGGTTGGGGAAGCCTAGACTGGACGCAGCGTAGCGAGTTTAGCAACTATCAACGGTATGAAACAGGAACCGTTGGTGTGGCTTCCGCAGGAAAAGATACCGAAGGCGTGCAGTTTTTCATCACCCACTGCCCTACTCCTCACTTAGATGGTAGGTATAGCATTTTTGCCAGAGTAATAGATGGAATGGATGTTGTGAATAAAATAGAAGTCGGTGATAGAATGCTGAAGGTGGAGAGGATATGATTTTTTGTCCTTCCTTGGATACTTTCTCTTATCGTCGAAAACTCAGGATGACAAAAAAAGCGCACCAAACTACTGCTTAGTACTTCCTCCTCTCCGCGAAAACTCATTATGAAAACAACCTTGCTCATTTCTCGGTATAATTTTGCCTAGGGCGAAATCACTCGAAATGACAAGGAGCAACAACGATATTTATCAATACCACCTTCAACCTTAGTGTTTACCGAAGCAAATGTGTCGAAGAGTAAAACAACCTAGACTCCAAAAGCTATTCTTTGGTGAGGTTGTCAGTTCGAGTGAAATTGTCTTTACAATTTTGTATCGAGAACAGAACAACACCACCGTACCTTTGTTCCCCTAATAGCAATGCTTCTCAAACTCGCTTGGCGAAATATATTCAGAAATAAACGCAGAAGTTTAATCACCACTTCCTCCATCATTTTTGCTGTACTTTTTGCTGTGTTTATGCGCAGTCTTCAGTTTGGCGCATATAGTAATATGTTAGACAATATAGTCGGGAGTTATATGGGGTACATACAGGTTCACGATAAAGGATTTTGGGAAGAAAAGACCATAGACAATAGCTTTTCGGTAGACGACATAACTCATCTTACTGCTTCCAAAAACATCACTTACCTCAGTCAACGAATTGAGGGATTTGCACTGGCATCTTACAACGATGAATCTAAACCTGTGGCACTGCTAGGACTAGATGCTGCTGCCGAAAAAGAACACATAAAACTAGATGATAAAGTCGTAGAAGGTCACTATTTTTCGGAAACCTACACAGGACTATTGGTCGGTAAAGGGCTGCGAGATATAATGAAACTTAGTCTTGGAGACACATTGGTATTCCTCGGGCAAGGCTACCAGGGATCTATGGCAAGCGGCTCCTATCCTATAGTGGGATTTATAGATCTAAAAACACCTGAACTAAATAAGAGAACCGTAATCATGAAACTGGATCAAGCCCAAGAGTTCTTTGCGCTCCCTGGACTGATCACCACTGCTCTAGTAGGAATTGATGGGGACGACTGGCAGGGCGCTCAGCGCGAAGTGCTATCTTCTGTAGATACCAACAACCTAGAGGTGATGAACTGGCAGGAAATGCTACCTGAGCTCAAGCAACTCATTAGCGTTGATAAGGCCGGAGGTGCTTTTGTATTGATGATTTTATACAGCATAATCACGTTCAGTCTTTTTGGCACAGTGCTGATGCTCACTGAAGAGCGCAGTTTTGAGTACGGAGTGCTCATAGCAATAGGTATGGATAAAAACAAGGTAGTTCAAGTAGCTATTTTAGAGACTATCCTGATGGCCATTGCAGGAGTAATCGCAGGATTAATTTTAGCATTCCCTTTTGTGCTTTACTTTAATATCAACCCCATAAACCTGAGCGGACAAATGCAAGAAGTAGTAGAAAAATTCGGATTTGAAGCGCTCGTACCTACATCCCTTGACCCAAGCATAGCGCTTACCCATGCTGGTATCATTTTCTGTATCGTACTCGCAGTCAATTTGTATACTATATTCAAAATCAAAAAACTGAACCCGATAACTGAAATGAGAAAATGATTTTTAAGATTGCTTTCAAAAATATCTGGAGAAACAAGCTACGAAGTTGGACGGTAATCATTGCCATCGCCTTAGGCATATTTGGAGGGTTATCCGTAATCAGCACTGCCACTGGACTGAGTGATATGCGCCAACTAAATGCGATAAAAACGTACGTAAGTCACATTCAAATACACGACAGTAATTACCTAAAATATAGCGGATTAAAAGACATAATAACCGCAGACAAAGAGATCTTTTCTTTTATCAAAGAAAGTAAAGAAACAGAAGGAGTAAGTGCCCGACTCAGAATAGAAAGCTTCATTCAAAGTGCTGGAGGTACCAGTGGTGTAGTGCTAAATGGCATCGATCCTGAAGCCGAAAAACACGTGACTAACATCGCTGAGATGCTGCAAGAAGGAAACTACCTTAGTGACTACAAGAGAAAGCCTCCTATACTCATTAGCAACAAGCTAGCTGCTAAACTAAATGCGAATATAAAAACAACCTTACAGTGCTCATTTACAGATGCAAACGGTCTGCCAGCCACTGGAGTTTTTAAAGTAGTAGACATATTCAGTACAAGTAATTCTATGTATGATGAGGTAAATGCATTCGTACGATTAGAAGACCTCCAAGCCATCAGTGGAGTATATGGCAGCCACGAGATAGCCCTCACATTAAAAGATGAAGAATTGGTAGAACAGTATAGAGAAAAACTCATTGCTACATTTCCAGAAGTACATATTGCGAGCTGGAGAGGTATCGCCCCGGAGCTCGGATACGCGGATAAAATGATGGATTTAGTCATGACTATTTTCCTTTTGATAATTATGCTAGCTCTTGCCTTTGGGATTGTAAACACCATGCTCATGGCCGTACTTGAGCGCAAAAAAGAACTTGGGATGCTGATCTCTGTAGGAATGAATAAGCGTAAGGTTTTCTGGATGATTGTTTGGGAGTCCATATTCCTAGCCCTCATAGCTGGACCCTTAGGTATCATATCATCCTATGCAGCAATTCAGTTTTTTGGAAAATATGGCATAGATCTCAGTTTCGCTGCAGATGGATTACGTAGCGTAGGACTAGAAAGTGTTATTTATCCTACTATACATCCTAATTACTATATCGTGATAAGTATACTTGTAGTCTCTACAGCTATAGTGTCTTGCATTTACCCTGCACTTAAAGCACTGAAGTTAAATCCAGCAGAGACATTGAGAACGGCATGATTTTATTCAGTCTTCGATACATTTTCTTCCTTTGGTCAGAAAACACTCAGACTGACAAAATAGAACA
>DNHN01000070.1:0-121 GCA_003485825.1 Bacteroidota bacterium
TGTCTTTTTTTCGATAATTTCATGCAGCCATGTTAGAAGTTTTTCGCCCCTATATAAGCCATATTTAGACGTAAGTTTTAAAGGATTTAGATCGTCCTGAAACTGTTTAAAATTGGTGTCT
>DNHN01000070.1:172-4417 GCA_003485825.1 Bacteroidota bacterium
TATTATTTCTTTGGAGGAGTAGCCTAAGCTAATGAGTGCGGCAGCCACTGCTCCAGCAGATGTACCTGCGGTACGTTGTACTTGAGTCAATATGCCTTCGTTTTCTAAGATTTCTATGGCTCCAGCGTAGGCTATGCCTAGCACTCCGCCGCCTTTGAATACTAAATTTTCTATGTTGCGTGTCATTGCGTTAAATAAACCAGACAAAGATATACACGCTGTTCAATGTACGAGCGTTACTGGACGAAGTTAGGATGAAATATTTTAGAGGAGCTATGCTATGTCTCTCCGACGTTCAGTTTCTTTTTCTATGATATTAGCCACTGATCGGAAGTTATGGCGAATGGTATTCCAACGGTCTGGGTACTTGCCAAAGAGTTCGAAAATCTTCTTGGCATGTTTATTTAGGGCATCAGTAATACTAGCATTACTCACTGAAGGAGAACAGTGGTTACCAATGTTTTTACCTATTACACTTAGCCCTTTTTCTTGCGCAATGTTGGCTGCTGCTTCATACCGATCCAGTAGTTTGTAGGTCTTGGCATGTCTGCCCAGCTGCATTCCCTCATTGTTAGCGTAAACTACTGATTTTGAACTATTCGCAAAACTTACCAGGTGGGACGGAGTAAGCACTATTTCACTCTCACCTTTAGCTAAAGCCAGGTTGAGTTCTATTTGCACATGTCTTTCCAAGTTAGGTTCGAGTTGATCAAACGGAAGCCTGTATTCTTTTAGGTCGTCTACAAACTCACGACTAATACGTATTTCTATGCTGTACTTTTGCTGTAGCTTGTTCACTATCAGTTGTATAAACTGGCTAATAGCTACTTCGTAGTTTTGACTTTGGATACTAAGTTTAGTCTTGGTGTCTGCTATTTCTACTGCCGTCATCTGATTGCTTTTGGCGATGTCTTTTAGAATTTCTTTATCACGGCTACGAAGACTTAGTAAGCTTTCTATAAAACCTCTTATTGTGCGTTCGAACTGTTTCTTTTCTGCAGATAATAAGTAGTTGTCTTTCGCTATCCCGAATGGCTTTAGTTGCACCAAGATAAAAAGGGTACAATCTTCTGCTTGAATATTTCGCAGTAGCAGAAAATCTCGGTCCAGTTCCATTTCTAGCAATGTTTGACCGATGTGTTGTTTTTTGCTAAAAGGCGTTTCATTGATAGCATACCAGCCAGTATTGCTTGTCGCTAAAAAATGAGAGAGAGAAGTTGGGAGCACGTTAGAATATTCTCCATTTTCTGTGTGTATGAGGACAGTGTTATTGGCATATTGAGCGATGCAGTAGATGTGGTGCGCTTGTGCTACTGCGCTCGATATAAAATCTGCTAGCAACTGCTGTGGCGGTATATTACTACTTAATAACACTGTGAATACCCACGAAGGTAAGGTAATTAAGTAAAATATTAAGCTTAATTAAGTAGTTAAGTTTGCTTAATTTAAGGAGTTTTCAGTAAAGTTAAGTATTACAGATTTTTCTTAATTCACATAAAATCAATGTATTGTGATTATAATATTGCCACGGATTAAGGAGTTAATTAAAGTAAATATTAAGTAAAAATGGAATCAAGAATCACAGTAGAGCAGTACTTCATGTACGAGGTAGTAGCTACGTTTAATGCAGTAGTTGAGTGGGTGAAAGGTGAAAACCGAAGTGTAAATCAATGGAAAGGCCAGTTGCATAAGCTTAAAAAGGCATTTCACTATTTTATGTTGGAACTCGAGGTAGATGAGTTCAAGGATTTAAGATTACCTAGTGAGAACAAGTCAACTCAAGGAGCATCTGAGACAGCTTCTAAAACTAAAACTAAAACTAAAGCTAAAAGTAGGAGAGGAGCTGGAGTCGCGTCTAAAGTCAAAGCAGTAGGTAAGCAACTTCAATTATTTTTTTTCAAAGTGGCAAAGGGATTAATGCTGAGGGTTCTCATATGGATAGAGGAGATCTCTCAATGGTGCAATAACCAACTTATGGGAGAAGTAGAGGATTATGAAAATAGAAAACGGAAGGATTAAAGGAGTGGGGCGGTCAGTCTATGTAGCTCCTGTAGTTTCATAAAAAGAGTAACCGTAAAGGTCTTATTTTTAAGGTTTATTTATGATTGAGTAAAAGTGTCACTTTGATTAGTTCGACCAATTAACTGCCTATTAAACGTTTATAGGGATTTGTATTTCTTGTAGAGTGCTCTGGCTATACCGTCGGATAGACCAACTTTAGGAATGTATACCTGCTTTGCGCCGAGCCAATCTGCAGCGGTAAGAAAAATTTGAGACGCAGGTATTATTACATCCGCACGGTCAGGGTTAAGCACAAATCGTGTAATACGCTCATCGTAGTCTACAGCATCTAATTCGGCCTTGAAAGCTGCTAGATCCTCCGTATTGATGAAGTAGTCATTTTGCTGCTTACGGAGTACCTTTAGGATTTTATTGATGTTACCACCTGTACCTAGTATGGGTGTGCCAGAATCGAGTAGGTTGTGCTTGTGAAACCATTCTTTCATTTGCTCCCAAAGAGAAGAGTCTACAGCATCATGAAGTAATCTTACAGTACCTATTTTTAACGATATAGCGTCGACCTTTTTTGCGTTTTTAATGTAAGTAAGTTCGGTACTTCCTCCACCTACATCTATAAACACGGCACCATCAATGTGAGGCATGAAGTCAGGTAAGTCTTCGAATGAGATCGTATCAGCTTCTTGTTCACCACCAATTATCTCCAAGTCTATATCTGCATATCCTTTTATCTCTGATATAATGAAGGGGCTATTACTAGCCTCACGCATAGCACTCGTAGCGTAAGCTCTATAGTCTAAGACTTGATGCACGTTCATGAGGTGTTTGAAGGAGCGCATGGTCTTAATGAGTTGATCGGATTTTTCTTCTCCTATTTTTCCATGGATAAACGCATCTTCTCCTAAACGAATAGGCACACGTACCAGTGATAGTTTACGAAAAATGGGGCCCTTTGGTGTTTCAAACACATTGGTGAATAGTAATCTAATGGCATTAGAGCCTACGTCTATGGATGCGAACTTGAATAGTTTCAAAATTATGGCACGAATATAATTTTTTATGGTGTAGAATAATAGAGGTTGCTATATTTGCGGCTCCGAAAGGGATATGGCCTCGTAGCTCTCCCGAAGTTTCGGGAGAATAGCAGTACTTGATTTAATCAAATGCTCTACAAAGGTTTGTAAAGTAGAAAGATAACTACTCAAAACAACATCTAAATATGGCCTCGTAGCTCAGCTGAATAGAGCACTTGATTACGGCTCAAGAGGTCTCAGGTTTGAATCCTGACGAGGTCACTTTAAAGGAGAAACTATCCCAAAGGATTGTTTCTCCTTTTTTTTTGACCTATTGATTTCATTGCTAGTTTAGCTTAAAATCGGATTGTTTGTTTGCTCGGGTGGACTTACGTTGACGGTATCCAAATGAAAAATTAGTCCTATGAACATATACCTAGATACATTCAACAATAGGATCCTTCCTATTTAGGCTAACAAAAAATTAAAGGCATTTTTACTGTTTTGTGATTCATAATTATCCAGTACGATAAACGTACATCAGTTTTAGTGGCGTACTAAAACCGTATGATAATATAACCATTGGCGTAGGCTTGGAGGTATGCACCTGATCGGCCTATTTGGTGTATGCTACTAAAACTTGCAACAATAGACGCTAGGCCCGTCGCGAAGGCTAGCCCTGACATGAATTCTCTTTCCCCTTGAGGTCTTGTAGAACCTATGCTGTAGAGCACTCCGGCGGTAGTGGCTAGACATAGAGATGCGACCTTAGCTTTTTTTGCTTTCTCTAGGGCCAGCCCGCTTGCTAGGAGCATAGATCGGTCATTTTTATCCGCCTTGACCATTATAGACGCCGCAGGCTGATAGGATAAGGGGTTGTACGCATCAATTTCGACATCTTGACTCGTTACAATACCTTTTTTTACTTCACCAGATAGAAGTGCTTGGTCAAAACTAACCAGGCATCTAAAGGAGCTTGGCAGTACTGCTTCTATTAAGCACTCGTACCCAAAACTGTCGGTGTAGGAGACCCGTATATGCTTAATAACTATATCAACATTATTGGCCACGGGCATATCCATTCTTCCTCCATCTTTAGTGATCATAGTCACGTGTCGGTAGGTATCATCGTTTACACTTGAGGTACTCAAGGTGATGGCATCTCCTATGGCATATACAGTGGAGTCTGCTGTGATGTACTTCTCAAAACTCC
>DNHN01000152.1 GCA_003485825.1 Bacteroidota bacterium
CTAATTTTGATATAGAAGGAATTCGCAAAAGTGGCATCAAACTAGCCTACGATGCGATGTATGGCGCCGGTATGAATGTCGTACGCCGTCTGTTTCCAGAGGCTACATTGCTTCACGCAGAATACAATCCTAGTTTCATGGGACAAGCTCCAGAGCCTATCGATAGAAACTTACAGCCTTTTGCTGAGCTCATTAAAAACAGTGACATCGCTTGTGGACTTGCCACAGATGGAGATGCTGACAGAATAGGCTTATTCAATGCTAACGGAGAGTTTGTAGACTCGCACCATATCATACTACTACTCATACGTTATCTTGTAGAGCATAAAGGTTTAAAAGGCAATGTATACAACAGTTTTAGCTGTACTTCTAAAATTAAAAACTTGTGTGATCACTACGGTATCGAAAACCATGTGACCAAAATCGGTTTCAAATACATCTGCAAGGAGATGATCGAAAACGATAGTCTTCTCGGCGGTGAAGAAAGTGGCGGAATAGCTGTAAGTACGCATATACCGGAGCGTGATGGCATCTGGATGGGACTTATCATCTGGGAGTACATGGCTAAGACCGGTAAGAGTTTAGACGAATTAATCCACGAAATTTATGATATGATTGGCTCATTTGCTATGGATAGATATGACCTGCGCATGCCCGAAGAGCAAAAACTGTCTATCATCGAAAAATGTAAAGTAGCTGACTACAAAACATTTGGATCTTACACTGTAAGCGGCACAGAGACCATAGACGGATACAAATTCATTCTCAGTGATGACAGCTGGGTAATGATACGTCCTAGCGGTACAGAGCCATTGTTACGTGTATATGCCCAAGCTGCTACAGCTAAAGATACCATTGCGATATTAGATGCTACTAAGGCTACCATATTGGCATAAACATCTGTTAACTGTGTGCTTGACATGCATGGTGCTCATGTGCCAAGCACAAGATAGCACACAGATAAATTATAACCTACGCAAAAAGATCGTTTTAGGGGGTAATGCTATTGCCTACACCGGAACAATGCTTGGCTTGTACAATTTATGGTACAAGCAATATCCATTAGAAAAGTTTCATTTCTTTAATGACAATAAAGAATGGCTACAAATGGACAAAGTAGGCCACTCCTTCTCGTGCTACTATGAAGGTGTAGCGGGTATAGAGATGATGAAGTGGGCGGGGTATTCTAAAAAGCAATATTCCATTATAGGGGGATCCTATGGCTTTCTCATTCAGACTGGTGTAGAAGTCTTAGACGGGTTTTCTGCAGGTTGGGGAGCTAGTGTAGGTGATATAGCAGCCAATACCTTTGGAGCATCGTTAGCCATATCACAGAGTTTAGCCTGGGACGAGCAACGCATCTGGATGAAATATTCCTACTCCGCTTCACCGTATGCACAGGTCCGACCCAATGTGCTCGGCAGTAACTTCCCTGAGCGTGTGCTAAAGGACTACAATGGACATACCCAGTGGCTAAGTGCCAATGTAAACTCCTTTTTAAAAGAAGATACTAAATGGCCCAAATGGTTAAATATAGCAGTCGGGTATGGAGCAGATGGTATGGTAGGCGGTCATGACAATACCTATACCATTGATGGTGTCTACTATGATAAAACGGCCGTGTACACACGTGCTAGACAGTTTTACCTCTCTCCAGACATAGATCTCACACGCATTCCCGTCCATAAAAAAGGATTAAGAACAGCCCTAATTATGCTGAACTGTCTCAAGTTTCCAATGCCAGCACTGGAGTACCATACCAATGAGGGTATGAAAGCACACTGGATTCACTATTAACCTGAGCCCGACTGTTCTTTTGAGTAACAGATTTTCATAAAAACATCCAACTAGCCAAATAATAACCATCTTCTCTGCGTTTTTAAAACAAATATGACTCTCTTTGTTTCTGTATTTATAAAGTCTTTCATATGAACGCCATTCTCGAAAACAATCCAGTTTTTCTACTCTTTTTAGTCATATCACTTGGCGTTTTAGTGGGTGGGCTAAAAATAGCTGGAAAATCTTTCGGCGTATCCATGGTATTGTTTGTGGGGCTATTTTTTGGCTATCTTAACCCCTCCTACCAGCTACCGGAATTTATCTTAATACTCGGTCTTTCTATTTTCATCTACTCCATCGGGCTCAACACCGGTCCTATATTTTTCAAGTCATACCGCCAAAATGGTATGCGAGACATACGGTTCAGTTTTATGATCGTACTCTTCACCGGATTGTTAGCTGCGTCCATGTTCTATCTACTTGGATTCTCTGCTGCTACCGTTTCAGGGATTTTTGCAGGAGTAAGCACCAATACACCTGCCTTTGCTGCAGTGCTGGACTATATCCAAAATATTGAAGGAGCGAATGCTATAGCCTCAGAAGACCTCGTTATTTCCTTTACCCTCGCCTACCCCATCGGTATCATAGGCAGTATTCTGGCTATTGTACTCATGGAAAAGATACTGAAGGTAGATTATGCCCTGGAATACAAGCAACTCCGCAATAGCTATCCGTTGGACAATGATCTAACGAGTGCTTCTGTACTCATTACAAATGACGCTGTAATTGGTGTAACCGTGCGTGAGCTCATCCAGCAAAACCACTGGAATATCAACTTTGGTAGAGTGAAAAGCGGCGCAAAACTTAGTTTGAGTAGCTGGGATACTAGTTTCGAAAAAGGAGATACGGTAATGATCCTTGGTGCACGAGAAGATATCACTGCAGCTACAGCACTTCTGGGAAAACAGTCCGAAGATAAAATATCCTACGACCGGAGAGAGTTTGATAGCAGACGTATATTTATGTCTAATCCCAAGCTTGCTGGTCGTACCATTGCTTCACTTAATCTTCCTGAAAAATTCAATGCCATCATCACACGCATCCGACGAGGAGATGATGATATGTTGGCTCACGGCAATACGGTACTGGAACTCGGTGACCGGATACGCTTCATCGCAAAGCGCGAAGACTTGACCAAACTCTCCGACTACTTTGGAGATAGTTATCAAGCCAGTAGCCGTATTAATTTATTCTCTTTCGGGTTTGGTCTGGCTCTTGGTTTATTGCTGGGTACGCTTTCTATTCCCATAGGTCCTGATTTACACATAAAGCTAGGCTATGCCGGTGGACCGCTTGTAGTAGGTCTTATACTAGGTGCGCTAAGGCGTACAGGTCCGGTACTCTGGACGCTACCTTATAGTACGTCGGTAGTCTTACAACAAATAGGTCTTATGTTTTTACTGGCAAGCATAGGTGTAAATAATGGCGGTCGTTTTTTTGAAAGTCTAAGTATAGGAAGTATCGGAATACTCGCTGCAGCTACTACTCTGTGCTTACTCTCAGGCATATTGATACTTACGATCGGCTATAAATGTGTAAAAATACCCTTCTCACTCCTATTGGGTATGGTGTCTAATCAGCCTGCTGTAGTCTCCTTTGCCACGGAAAAGGTAGGGAATAAACTTCCCGAGATAGGGTACGCGATGATACTACCTATTGCACTCATCATGAAGATACTCGTATCACAGCTACTGTATATATTTTTAAGGTAAACTAGAGATCTCTGCTTGTCTGGGTGGCGTTGCGGTTACTGAGTTTAGGCATAGCATAATTGTGTTTTTTATCTAATATGAGTATAGACTTTTTTATCAAATGGCAAGACCTCTTCCTTTCTTTGATAGAGGACAAAATAAACCCAGTAACTAAATGTTCTTGGTAGTCTATGAAAATGCTAGGTAAAATTCATACATATTAAAATCTACTTTATTCTCTTTCATAAAACACGTGGGTAAGCATCCATTCATATACTTATAACGTTTGCACTAATCGGATTAATAACAACTTGATAATTAGTTCTGTTTTACTTTTTTCATACACTTTCCTTCAATATGAAAAATCCAAGCTATGTTAATTTAGGTAACAACAGTTGATTA
>DNHN01000013.1 GCA_003485825.1 Bacteroidota bacterium
GGTATTTCCACCAGACGAATGTCGCGACTAGTGCCATAGTGATACCGGCATAGATTACTGCTTTGATATTAGGTACAGTGAAGTACATAATCAGGAGGGAAGATGACATCATAACGACCATACCAATCTTCGCTTTGACTGGAAATATCTTCTTCTCCTTCCAGTTAGTGAGGAACTCACCGAACCAGGGATGATTGTACAACCACGCTTCCATTCGAGGACTTGACTTGGAAAAACAAAAAACAGCACCCAGTAAGAAGTGACTGAATGGAATACCTGGCGTGATAAATCCGATATATGCTAATACGACACACAACCAACCTAAACCCATCCAGAAGTATTTCAACTATTTCTCCACATAAAAACTTTCTCCACAACCACATTCGCCAGTTACATTAGGGTTGACGAACTGAAAACCTTCGTTCAGTCCCTCGACCAGATACTCAAGTCTTGTTCCAGTTAGAAACGGCACACTCTTAGGATCAATAACTAAAGTCACGTCCTCTACTGTTACTATTATATCATCATTGGATCTAGCATAAGAATATTCCATGCCATATGCGTAACCACTACATCCAGCAGTGTCAACTCTCAGACGAATACCATCACAGTCAGAACGATCCTCTAATCTTTTCTTTAGAACGTCTAGTGCCTGTGAAGTTACAGTTATAATCCTATTAATCCCCAACCATGATTAGCGATAGCATTAAGGATGATTGCGACACAGGTCGCCATGTGAGTGAACCACCACACTGTCCTGATACCTGCAATAGTATTTGCTTGCTTGTCCGTCTCGCCAACTTTCTCACCTAGACTCTTTGCCCAGATTCTCCACCACTTATTCATTTGTCTGCCAGTCTCTTCATTACGGGTAGCAATACGTCTTCATACTTTGCAATAAATTCTTCTGGTGTCATCGTCTTAGTTTCCTAGCCTAGCTCGTTTCTGCATACTACCTGTTCAAATGTTTCCCACAACTTCTGGAACTTCAACTGGTAAAGTGACTCAAGACCAATCAATGCGTTCTGCATCTTATCTTCGTCGGAGTAAAGGGATTCAGCCTGTGCTACTGTTTTAAGATCATCAACAATGTGCCAACAATCCATAATGTCACTCTCTAAATCAAATCTATCTTTCTTCATAATAGCGGTTTTTGTCCTTTGTCTAGAAACCATGGTATCTCTGTTCTACAGTCTACACATAGTTTAAGTTTAATGCTGTAAAGCAATATTAAGTGTGTGTTGCCACAGTTAGGGCATTTCTTTGTAGTTTCCTTACTCATTTAATCTTCCAGCCATACCATTCGATAAAGTAAAGACAGTGTACTCGACTCTCAAAGCTCATAGTGTCTTCGTATACGTCTGTAAACTGTGTGTGGTGCCAGCACTGTTTAGGCAATGATTCCTTGCACCACTCAATAGCTTCTCTTCTTCTGTCTGAGTGTATGTAAAAGCTGTACTTCTGTACAGATGTTTGCCACCTGCGTTTATAATCATATACTTCTTGAGGAGTCATTTCTTTCTAGTTCCCTTTTCTTCCACGCTTTTTGTTTGTCTAAAAGTAATAGTGTCGCTCCGTAGAATAAGCCTATAGCGAAGGTCATGCCTAATATATTTGTAATGATGTCTAACATTCTGTACTCCAAAATAAATCGACTAGTACCTGCTCCATCATATATGCTTCAATTTCCCACGGGGTCTCAGCGTATTCAAAAGACTCGTAGTCCTTTCCTTTGTAGTAGTAGTCAGTAGAATTGATCTCGCCACGAATAAACTGACGAGCGTGAACTAGCTCATGTGCTATGTTGGAAGCAAGCTCCTGATCACAGAATGGGATTCTATCTCCGCACTCTAGTGAATAGTGTGTAGCTAATGAGATTTCAACTTCTTCTGTAGTTCCGTTACAAAGACCTGCGAAGTTACCATCTTCACCGAGGTGCTGCATCCACGTGATCTCAATGTCACCAGTAGGCTCTTCGTGAGCGAACAGTGCCTTGAGACACTCTTCGATAAATGTATCGAAGCGGGGTTTGTTATTAAAGTATGTGATCATTTGCTTATTCTCCAATTTATGAAAGTATTATACGGAGGTTTCAGTAAATTGTCAAGAACTAAAAACGGATATCACGGCTCCATTTGGGTTCTTTTACGCTCTCGTTGCTTTGCGCTGGCTTGCTTTCGCTTTCGTTTTTGACAGGGTTTTTCGTAGAACTGCTTCTCTTTATATTGGAAAAGAACTCCACTATCTGTAACCTTTCTACGAAAGATACGAAGCGCTTGCTCCACATTGTTGTTTTTAACTTTAACTTGCATTTATTCATTCCAGTCATCATCATCACCGATGCTTTGTATCATTATCCATGCGAACATGAGGATACAGATTATATAGATCTCAGGTGTATTCACTTAAAGCGTACTCCTCTTTTGCGTAAGTAAGAAACTTGTTGCCGAATCGAACGCTCTGATCTGTCGGGTATCATGTCCATCACTTCATCTATACTAGCGTTGAAGTAATAAGCCCGCAGTGTGTTGCGTTCAAGTTCTGTCCAAGGTTTCTTTTTATATTTTTTCATGGGAGTATTATAAAGTATGATAGGTACTTTGTCAAGAGTTATTTACATGTAGCTTAAAAAAAGTACTTGACAAGATAGGGTAATTACTGTATAATGCTTGCTAAGAAACCGAGAAAAACTTAACCACTCTTTAATTTAAGTGTTGACACAGAGCTCGTTTGGGCGTATAATATCTTTTCAAAATCGAGTTACAAAGGAAAAAACAAGAATGATCGAGTATGCTATTTTTATATTTTGCCTCATTGGTTGCGGTATTACTAGCCATCGACTGGGAGAGCAACAAGGGATGAGTGCTGTTATACAGCATTTAGCCGACACAGGACAAATAGAACTAGACGATGAGTAACATAGAATTATTAAAAGAAGTCAGTGTCAACGGCACTGTTACTTGGATCATACTAGATCCAGTATCAACAGAAGTAAAACTACGAACAACTAACGTAGACCTAGCACAGCGATGCTATGTAGACATTCAAAAATATGGTTATATTCAAGCGGAGAAGTAAACAATGCCTATTAAATTTAAAGAGTCACAAACAGTAGTAAATCGTCAAACCAAGAAGTCAACTACACAGCATTTTTATATGCACGCTCAGTCTACTCCTCTTTTACAAAAGACATTAGCTGACGACAATACTCGTGGACCTCGCAAGCAGAAAATTCGCAATGAGTTAGTACGCCGTGGTGCACCACTACAGGCAGCGGCTGAAGCCTAAGGATCGGGAGTTCCCAGTCGAAGAAGCCATACCTAGGGTGTGAAGATGCACTCGATCCGTTGGAGGGATGCCAGCAACTAAGCCTCTCCCCAAGACCGAAAATCGGCTTACCAAAAGGAGTACAGTATGCGTATTATAGCAGCTCTATTTGCTTTCTCTCTATTAGGTGCGTGTTCAACAATCGACGCAACTATTGATGGCGGAAAGAACTTAGTATCAGCAGTAATTACAGATACAGCTGGAGTCGTCTCTTATACTTTAGATACCACATCTACAGTATTGAAAGATGTCAGTTCCAGTGCAACACCTGAAGAGAAGTAGTACCTGGGGGCGAAAGCCCCTAGTTTTAAAGGTAGCCTGACCGAAGCCTAGACTAAAAAGAGGTCAAGAAAGGAGAAAAAAGTGACACACAGAAACGAGGCCGTTTGCTTATTTTGCAACACGGTTACAATCTTAGGTTGTTTAGCCTTGCCATTTGCAGCAATATACGCCAGCGGTTTATAAGGAATAGCATATTATGAATATAGATAAAGTACGAAGAAGATTAGAGATAGACGAAGGCGTAGTATACGAAATCTACGAAGACCATTTAGGTTATGCCACCTTTGGCATCGGCCACTTAGTACGAACCTCAGACCCTGAATATGGCTGGGAAGTAGGAACCGTTGTGGCTGAAGACCGGGTTAAGCAAGCATTTGAGTCAGACCTTGCTGTAGCTGTCGATGAGTGCCGAATCTTATATGATATGTGGGACAACTTCCCAGGGGAAGTCCAAGAGATACTA
>DNHN01000206.1 GCA_003485825.1 Bacteroidota bacterium
CTTTATAATGAACAGAATAATATACCTTTTCAAGATAGCTGTCAGTTTAGATTTGATTTTTATTTGCCAGACATTGGCAAACTATCTCAACTTACTGAAAGCGTTTTTATAGCTGAATAATAATAATGAAACGAAACATACTCTTTGGCTTTTTACTGATAGGACTGGTGGTGATGGAGTGGGGGTGTGATGATATACCAGCAGCATGTAAATCCAATTCTTACAATGTGGTAGCAATTGATAGCACTCAGTTTTTAATGATGGATAGTAACAGCTATTTGAAATCTCTTAGTATAGATTCGGTAGCCTTTGATGAATTTGTAATAAAAGTAGATTTTAAAACAGAATTAATTTCATATCTGAGCAACTCATCATCTTTATATGCGACACCACCTTGTCCTCCGCCCAACTCAAATTGGTTTATAGATAAAATTTCTGTTTTAGACTTAGATGAAACTTATTCTACGGACTGGGAGATGGCAGAGCGATATTATGAAAGCTTTATAAATATTGATTCTCTTAGAGGAAATGAGTTTTGGAATGTGCCCATAGAAATGTACTTGAGACCTAAGTCGTCTCCAGCTAAAACGGAGTCTTATCAGTTTAAGATTAGAATTGAAACTGCTGACGGCAATACCTTTGAAACCACTACAGACCCGATCATCATCACACCGTAACAATAATCCGCTAATCAACCATTAAATAAATCAACGAAACACAATGAAACGAAACATACTCTTACTTATCGGAATAATAGGCCTTGTAGCTTTAGAATACGGCTGCACAGAGGAACCAATTATCTGTTCAGGATCAAGTGAAATGCAGCTTACAAAGATCAATAGGCTAGACTATTTAGTGCAAGATAGTGTTGGTGCTGTGAGTGAACTGTGGGGTGAAAGAGTTGCGTATGATATATTAATCTACAGCGTGATTTTCGATTGGGAACGCCTAGCGAGTCTATCTTCTTTAAATTTTTCAGCTTATGCGGTCACTGCACCCTTTACCAGATGGAAACCTGATTCATTGGTTGTTTTAGAGAATGGGATTGATGTTACAGAACAATTTGCAGTAAATAGTTATGAGTCGATAGAAGAGTACCTCTCAGCAGACATATATCAATACGGTAGTGAATTGCACTTTCGTTTAAGAACAGCTCCAGCTTTAGAAGCAGCGAGAAGCTATATCTTCAAGTTTTTTGTAGGAGAAGAAGAGTTTGAAGTCAGCTCAAAATCTATTGTCATCACACCTTAGACTAAGTAACTGAGCAACTAATCCGCTAAGCACCTAAATTCGCAGCGTGCAATCCTATTTTTCTAACGGCAAATTATTAATCACTGGCGAGTATGTGGTCCTAGATGGAGCACTGTCTCTGGCTATTCCTACTAAGCATGGTCAGCGTATGGAAGTGGAATTTCGCGATAGCGAGGAGGCCGATAATACACTAACGTGGTACAGCATAGATAGCGATGGCGAGACTTGGTATAGAGAAGAGTTTCTTATTGAGGAAGGCTCTCTTGGCGAGGCTTCGACTCCGCTCAGCCTGACCAAGAGCGGCCGAAGTGTTAGCCTAAACCCTACAGACGTCTGTAATACAAATGGAGTAAGTGATAAACTAGTAGAGATAATCAACAAAGCGTGTCAGATGAATTCGTGGTTCTTAGAAGGGGGAAGCTATACCGTCCGTACGTATCTTGATTTCCCGAACACTTGGGGACTAGGTAGCAGCAGCACACTGATCTGTAATATAGCCAAGTGGGCAGAGGTAGATGCCTTTGAGCTTTCAGATGCCAGTTTTGGCGGTAGTGGATATGATATAGCTGTAGGGATGATGGGCGGAGACATACTCTACCGCAGCCCTGAAATGTGGGAAGGCTACGTATATAATCCGCCGTTTAGAGGGCAGTTGTACTTGGTGCATCTCAATGAGAAACAGAATAGCCGCGAAGGAATAGCCATGTACAAGCAGAAAGCTAGAAACGCTAAATTGATAGAACGTGTTTCTAATCTTACAGAGGAGCTGATTGCCTGTCAAGATTTTGATGCTTTTCAGGAGCTGATCACAGAGCACGAGTCTTTCATAGCTGGGCAGATAGAAATGCCCACAGTAAAAGAAAAACTCTTTGTTGATTATCCATTCGCCATCAAAAGTCTTGGGGCGTGGGGAGGAGATTTTATACTCGCGTGCGGAGACGAAAACACACCAAACTATTTCAAAGAGAAGGGATATACTACGGTATTGACTTATTCTGAATTGATTAAGTAGAGAAGCATAGTCATCTTGAGCGGAGTCGAAAGGTGAACTATGATTTTAGAGTAGCAAATTCGGACATTCCAAAGCGTAGCGTGGAATCCTAAAACCACCTGTCATGTAGCTAGTATTTATGAGAATCCATCCGCAAGCATATGGATTGACGATGTTCAACAGAGATTAAACTGAGATTCTTCGCTGTGCTCTGAATCATTTCCGCTCTGCAAAAACCTCAATGACCTTCCTAAAACGCGGAGATACTAGAAGCGTCTCCCTTTTACACCTAAACTAGGAGTGAATACTGCTAAGGACCTTAGTGTTTAAAATACAAGCTAGAACATTAGTGTTAAAAATCTATCACCGTTTACCTTTGTTACTTCTTATAATACATGACAACCTACACCACCGCTTGGAAAAGTCCGAGCAACATAGCACTCGTAAAATACTGGGGTAAAAAGCCAGAAGGAGTCCAGATTCCTAGCAATGCAAGTATCAGTTTTACGCTCAGTAATTGTGCGACGACGACTAAGCTGACCTTCACAGAGCAAGAGGATTTAGAAATTACAGTCCTTTTAGAAGGAAAAGAAGAACCCGATTTCATACCTAAAATAGAGCAGTTTCTGCATCGGATATCACGTATTTTTTCCTTTGTGCTCAAGGGGAAGTATACCGTAGATACCAGTAACAGCTTCCCGCACAGTAGCGGCATAGCTAGTAGTGCTAGTGGTATGAGCGCTTTGTCTTTATGCATCTGTGATATCGCAAAAGAAAAAGGACTTTTGGCAGAAGAAGATTTCAACCAGACCGCATCGATACTAGCTAGACTAGGAAGCGGGAGTGCTAGTAGAAGTGTATACGGACCTATGGGGCAGTGGGGCGAGCATTCAGATTATGAAGGAAGTAGCGATGAGTTTGCTATACCCTATTCAGATATCAATTCAGTATATGCAGACTATTGCGATACGATACTACTCGTACACCGCGGACAAAAAACGGTGAGCAGCACGGTAGGTCACGGCTTACTAACAGATAATCCATACGCACCAGCACGATTTGCACAAGCACAAGAGAATATGACTGCCATGAAAGCCATCTTAAAATCAGGAGATTTAGATGCGTTCATAGCCTTGGTTGAGAGTGAAGCACTCACGCTGCATAGCCTGATGATGAGCAGTAATCCGTATTTTATCTTGATGAAACCGAATACGCTTAAAATCATAGAAGCTATTTGGGAGAAAAGAGAAAAGGATGGAGTAAAATGGTGCTTTACGCTAGATGCTGGAGCCAATGTACACTTCCTATACCCTCAAGCAGACAAAGTTGCAGCACAAGACTTTATAAATGAAGAACTCGCCCAATACTGCGAAAACGGTGCATTCATCCACGACGAAGTAGGAATGGGATCGGAGAGAATTTAATTGACTAATGATTGACGGGATAATAGAATGACTAAAGGGAAGAAGCTCACTGTATACATGATAGATGGGACTGAATACGGTCCAAGATTTAGTGAAATAGGTAATTGGGTTGGCAAGGCGGTATACAGTCCACGAACATCAATTAATAAAATACTGTCAAGAGAGGAGTTCGATAATCCAGGAATATATTGCTTAAAAGGTGACCCTACTGATGACGCTTACGATGAAAGGATTTACATAGGAGAGGCAGAAAATATTAGAACTCGTATAAAGCAGCATTTAGCGGATACAAATAAGGATTTTAAAGAATTGATTTTCTTTATTAGTAAGGATGAGCTGCTTACCAAGACCCAAATAAGATATCTAGAGTCCCGTTTAGTTCAAGAAGCGAAAGAAGCAAAGACCGCAGAAATAGACAACAGTACAAGTCCAAGTAGGCCAACTTTACACGAAGCTGATATCTCTGATATGGAATATTACCTTGAACAAGTAAAATTAATTTTACCGGTAATGGGGTTCAAGTTTCTGATTTCTTCAACATTGAAAACTTCCAAGGATAATGAAATTAATAGCTTGGAGAGAGGAGCCAAAAGAGAAATTTGGCAAATAAAAACTCCGTCTCTAATTGGCAAAATGATGGAATCTGATCAAGGATATGTTGTGCTAAAAGGGAGTGAAGCTAAAAAAGAACTTTCGAAGTCTTGTACAGAAACGTATCGCAAGTTGAGAAGAAAATTATTGGAAACAAAAATTCTACTAGAAAGTGGGTCTAAATTGATATTTGCTGAAGACGCAATTTTTAATAGCCCGAGTGCAGCATCCAATATGATTTTAGGCCGTAACTCAAATGGTTATACAGAATGGTTGAATTCTGAAGGGAAGACCCTAAAGGAAAAACAACAGTTTTTAAATGATGAATGAACCATTAATTGAAGAATCTGCTCTTAACCAAATCCTCCTCTTACCGAAAACCAAACAACTTTCATCCCTTGCACGTTTACTTGTGGAAGGTAAAAACCGAAACTTACTTACCTTTGTATAACCAATAGTACCAATGATTAAAGAATCACTTTTCTATAGTAAGATACTTCTCTTCGGAGAGTATGGCATTATTCAAGATGCTATGGGACTTTCTATTCCGTATAATTTCTACAAAGGGAAATTCCATTTTGCAGATGATAAATACTCAGATTCCAATGAGCATTTGCGTACTTTTTTTACGTATCTATCTTATCTTCATATAAGTGGAGAAGCAGTGGCAGAGCTAGACTTAGCAGCATTCAAAAAGGATATTCAGGCTGGAATTGCATTTGATTCTAGCATACCTCAAGGTTTTGGTGTAGGCAGTAGCGGTGCATTAGTAGCAGCTATTTATGATAAATATGCCGTAAATAAGATAGATCCTGAAAACATCAATAAAGGAGAACTTTCCGAACTGAAAGCTATTTTTGGTCAGATGGAATCTCATTTCCACGGTAAGAGTTCTGGTCTAGATCCATTGATTTGTTACCTAAATCTTCCTGTAGTGATTAAGTCTAAAGAAGATCTAGACACGGTAGGATTGCCACAGGAAACTGCCGAGAGTAAAGGAGCTATCTTCTTGCTCAATACTCATACGCCTGGAGAAACGCAGCCAATGGTGCAGATTTTTATGGAGAAAATGAAAGAACAAGGTTTCCGTAAGATGATGAAAACCGAGCTCAAGAAATACAACGATGAGTGCATTAAGTCATTCCTCAAGGGAGATTTTAATCCACTGTTTGGTAACTTGAAGCATCTATCTGCCTTACTACTACAAAACTTTAGCCCGATGATACCAGAAGG
>DNHN01000162.1 GCA_003485825.1 Bacteroidota bacterium
GGGTGGAGGTATGACGTTTGCCGTAAACCTATACAATAAATTTAAGAAAGATGGAATGTCTCATGAAGAGGCAAAAACAAGAGCTATTGAGATATTTCAGATTGAAGCAACTCAATCACAACAAACTACTCAGGTCGACAATCTTTCTGCGGCTCAAAAGCAAGTTGCGTATAGAATGGCAGGAATGTATAGAACAAGTCAAAGTGCTGCGGCCAAACGAACAATGAGATCCGTAAATGCAATGTTTGATGGAACTAAAAAAAGTAAAAAAGAAAAAGCTCAGATAGCCTCAGATTTTGTTTACTTTGGAATGCTTAGCCCTCTTCTGTTTACAGCTGTTACAACTGGATTTGTCATGAGTGCATTGTCTGTAACTGGAGCCGTTCAGATGCCTGCGGTAGTAAGAGATGACGAAGACAAGGTTATGGCTAGACACGCCTACGATTGGCTTGCTGATAATGCTCAATCGCTAATACAGGGTTATGGATATGGTGGAATACTTGTAGATGGATACCTGAATATAGCTAGAGATAGGGGTTATTTTAACCAAGTTCCAGTTCTAAAAGTAATAGACAAAATGCTAAATGGAGCCGTTGAAGCAACATTTGGAGAAGACTCTTTTAAGGGTGAGTTGTCAAAAGAAGAATTAAGCGGTTTTGAAAATATAATGGGATATATTGGAGCAGAGAAAAATGCCACTCAAATGGCTGAGCTTTACGACTTAATGGTTGCAGATGAAAAGGATTGGAGAAAAATACTAAACAAAGCTATGGGTTGGCATGATAGGTATTTACAGCCTGCTCTTGATTACGGAAAAGATGATAAATTATTTGAGCAGGTGTCTAAGATGTGGGTAGAAGGTGGAGAAGGATATCTTGATGAGGTTGTGCCGATTCTAGATAGATTCAAGAAGCAAACTTACACAGAGAAGGGCTATAGCAATAAAACTTACACAGATAAAAGCTATAACGTTGATTATTGGAACGAGAACGAATGATAGCTAAAAAAAACAAAGAAGATAAATTTTTAAATTTGTAATAAGAAAATAAACAAATGGCAGTACCAATTACAATACCGTTTAAAGCATCGTTACTTAATAGCGATAAATGTAGCTCTTTAGAGTTGTCATGCGATTGCTCAAGCATATCGTTTCAAGATTCATCGAACTACACTACAAATGACATGGATGGACATTCGTCCTCTTTGTTTACAAGTAGAACAATCACTATTACTAAGCCAGATGGAGGAGTATATGTAATGGCTACATCAGACGTAGCTTCTGCTGATAAAGTTATACTTCCACACGCTAGCTCAAATAACAAGTTTACATACAACTTCACAGATACAGATGAAGATGGATTGTACCAAGTTAGACTGTGTACTTATCCTGATTGGGATTCAACCGTAACATATATAAAGAATGTTAAATCTATCGTTCTTAGAAGCGGAAAGTTATATGAGTGTGTTGCTAACTCTACAAATGTGGACCCTGCGACTGATACAGACAGTGTTTTTTGGGCTGAATATACAGATCCAGGAGCTTGTAGTGATACTAGGTATTGTACTACTCAAACCATCGTTGTTACTTGTATCTCTATTGATGATTGTTATCGCAAGGCTGTTGCAGAAGCTTTCTGTGGAATGCAAAAGAATCCTTGCAAGGATATGTGTGACAATAAGGAATTCATGAAGGCTATGAAGATGAGAGTAGTTATGGATGGACTTGAGTTTGCTGCCTGTGGGTTTGATTGGGATAATGCCCAAGACCATGTAGATATTTTGAAATCAATTTGTTGTTGTAAATAATGGGATGTAGCTGCGATAAAAATATAAATTGTAATAATGGTGAAGAGTGCCCTTGTGGACTTTCGCTAAAGCTATATAATTCATCAGGAGACTTATTGGAAACTCTTTCTGGTTATGGGTATTCCATAGGAGATGAGAATTATTTTCAATTTGAGCAAGGAATAACGTTTCCTACTGGAACACTATTGATGTCTTACAATGATTCTTTAGCAAGATGGGAACTAACACATAATGATAATTCCTTGTATTTGCCAGACACATCAATGCTTTTTGGAACTTATACAACAGACGCATTGTGTCCTGATACTGATTGTGATTTAGATTTATCTTGCAATACTCTAGAGTTTCAGTTTGTAGGAGCAAGTGTAGGAGGGATTGAATGGCAAGGAGATATGTATAATGGTAAAAAGCTATACAGATTTAATACCGATGATTACCCAGGATCACCAAATTGGGAAAATTGCATTATATATTGGGGGAATAACCTTACCATGCAAAACAATAATGGCATATCTACAAATAGGTGGCTATTTGTTATTTTAGGAATCTATACGCTTGAGACTATACCATTTCCTTTAGAGCAATTAGATGGCACTGACCCAGGAGCAGAAATGAACCTTCTAGGATACTTAGACGATCCAAGCCTAGAATGTTCAAATGGACAATTTCAACCTCCATCGACAGATGGATTTCCACCTAGGGTTACAACCGTTCCTGAAGGGCCTCAAGGATATACAGGAGAGGTTGATAAAGTAGAATGCGAATGTTGTGATGAGCAGATATCTGTCACGGTTCTTTTGTTAAATATAGAATATGACTTCATTATTGACGTAGCTAAGGACTTGAATGATAATGTTCTTGGGTTTAACGGAAAGCAATACTATTCATTTACATACAATTTACCTGGAGCGCCTGTTCCTAATCCAACGTATTACATTTACTTTAATGGAAATGAGTGGGTGGTTAATGATTCGTTAGCTGTTCCTGGGGGTGAGATACATGAAAATGGTGGATCAGGAGATTGTCCTTATGGATTCTATTCTAAGAGTACTTGGGATGAGTCTATAATACAAATAAAAGGAGTTGAGTGTTTCGATTGTTGTGATTATTATACGCCAAGATTCACTAACTTTATAAGAAAGCAAAGAGCTATTCTTGTGGATGATACGTCATACATAAAAAGGAAAGAAGTCTTTGGTATGAAATGCGGTGGAGACTGGGAAGATATTTTCCGAAAGCATTTAATAATAGACACTTTGAGCTGCCTACCCTATGGGGTTCTGTGCGAAGAGCAAGAAGAATGTCTAATTGAAAATTTATATAAAAACTGTAACTGTTAAAGATATGAGCTGCACTACATGCGGAAGCAAAAATAATTGTCATTGTTCGGATAACTGTCCAAACAAGGCATCAGATATAACTACTTATGACTGTAACACATTAAGCTCTATCACTGTACCTTGTGGTTCTAGCTTGTGTGATGTCTTAGGTCTTTTAGAATTATACATTACTAATACTGCAAGTGAAGTATCAGTGATAAACGACTACTTAAGCATAACTCCTCACGATTTACTGACTAGCGGTCTTCCTACATTTCCATTGAGCACTATAGTTCCTGCTCTTGGACTTCTTTGGGACTCACAAGTGACTCAGAAGCAAGCAATAGTACATGATGATGATAATGCTTACAGCCCAGCTACAGGGATTTGGACTTGTCCTACGACTGGAAGATATGACTTAGCATTTGATATTAAAATGTCTATAACAACGGGAGATGGATGGTATACTTCAGGGTCTGCTGGAATGATTCAAGCGGCATTAGTCACGGGAACAGGTGAGGACGTATACGTTGGTAACACTTATTCTTCTGTAAATATTCAACAAAGTGCATACCTATCAGGAGCTATTGGAGGATATCAACTAACAGCAGGGGACACGATATGTTTAAAAATAATTAACACTACAGGAACTAGCTACTCAGGAACAACACCCGGGGACTTCTGTAGAATGTCAATACGAAAAGTTTAATAATAAGAAAAAATGGCAATACAAGTATCAGATAGTTTTAATCAACTAAAAATAGAAAGAGGCTCTAAAGTAGAGTATTATAAATATGCGACAATAAAAAGCATATCTCCAGTATCAGACTCAAACAACGACTTTGCAGTTGTTGTTAACTTCATTACAGACGATAAGGACAATCCTTTAGTTTTAAAAATGAAAGACATAAGCAACCAAGCAACTTGGTTAAATACAGGAGTTGGTGTTAATGTAGCAATTGAAGCTATATCAGATTGGATGCATACGGACAACCCTAGTACCAACGTGACAGTTGAGGGATGGACAGCTCCATTAGGACAAGAGCCAATGGCTTCTTCAATTCCTGTTGTCGTGGCTTCGGATCAATCAGATATAGGAGTAGATATAAACTCTCCAATAGGACAACTTAATGATGCTCTTTCTGTATCAGTAACAATATCAAGAGATCAGTTTGGCGAAGAGTTGACAACATCTATGTTTAGGGTGA
>DNHN01000117.1 GCA_003485825.1 Bacteroidota bacterium
AAGTCTCTCCACAACAATTCAAAAATGAGCCAGTAAGTAGATGCGTTGGAAACTACGCTTGTTTCGTACTGTACAATGTAGTCAAATACAGTGCGGGCCGACACGTTTCCTAGTGCTAGCCAAGGACTCAGTCTACTACTGTAGTCTGTGCCTACCATGCCGTTGCGAGTCTCTTTGTAGGTGGCTACTAAATCACTGTCATTGAAGTAGTATTTCAGTCTGTTTAGCGCTGGATTTTCTCCGCCTCGTAGTTCAAAAGAGATAGAGTGTTTAGGTAGATCAGGTAAATCTATAGTTTCGGAGTAGCTGCCGTATTTACCAACTTGATTCTTAAATGGGGTAAATGTCTTGGGCATTTTCGCTAGTTCAAAAGGGAGGTTGCTCTTATCTACTAGAGTAAAATCATCAAAGGGATAAGTATCGCCAGTGTGAAGATGCAAGATAGCCTTTTCTTGATGTTGTTCTTCGGTACCATACAGTTTTAGGTAAGTGAGCGTTTTGCCTTCTAATAAGTGACTCTCTTCGAGTTCTTTTATAGTGTTAAATGTTTGAAAATCAATACCCAATAGATTCAACTTAGCTGCTAGTTCCAATAGAGACTCTTGGAGGAAATCTTTTCTTTTAGCACTAACCCAAGGGAAGCCGAGGGGGTGCTCAGTAGCATACTTTTCTTGGTGAATATAAAAAGCGGTTACGCTATCAAATTCATTCACTCGAGAAATTATCTCGTGATCAGATACCCGTTGGTCGGTCCTAAACCAATGGACTAGATGCCTATTTTTTAGTTCGTCTACAGCGTTCACTACAGTATTTTACTTCGTCCCAATTTTTCTCCCACTTCTTTCTCCATGTAAATGGCAATCCGCAAAGTGCACAGCGTTTAGTGGGAAGGTTTATTTTTTTATGCATTGCTTATATGGATTACTGCATTGCAGGCTCGAGTGTTCGCCTTTTCGGCGAATGTAACAAGAACAAGTCCTAAATCAGCCAGTAGCCAAACTGCTCATTCCTCCATCTACTCCTATGATTTGACCACTCATCCAGCGTGCTTTATCGCTGATAAGAAAATTGGCCATATGTGCTATATCCTTAGCTTCGCCTATTGCTTTTAGCGGGTGACGTTGTTCGGCACCTTCACGTTGTTTTTCATTTCTCAGAAGTTTTTCTGCAAGAGGTGTATCTGTAAGACTAGGGGCTACGCAGTTGACACGTATGCTAGGAGCAAGCTCTGCCGCTAGTGCTCTAGTAAGACCTTCCACTGCACCTTTGGCGCCAGCTATACTGCTGTGAAAAGGCATGCCCTTTTGCACTGCTACGGTACTAAAAAGGAGTATGCTTGCATGTTGTGCTTCCTTAAGGTTGGGAAGATAGTTTTGGATAGTCTTTACTGCACCAAAGTAGTTAACATTCATATCATGCTGGAAATCAGATAGTTTTAGTCCTCTGAATGGTTTTAGGTTAATGCTGCCTGGGCAGTATACTAATGCATCAATTGCTCCTTCTATCGCTGGGAAATTTGGTGTTTCTTCAGATATATCCAGTCCACCTTGGTTTCTGCTGATAAGTATGGTTTCGGCACCCTCAGCCTTCAGTTGCTCATTTAAAGCGGCCCCTATTCCTGTATTTCCTCCTACTATTAGTACACGTTTTGTCATACTAGTTAAACACCTATTTCGCCTTTTTGTTTAGGTGTGCTAATGTGAACATTGTTTCAATTACTTCGTTAGACTTGTGTAGACAGTGGATAAGCAAAAGGTCAATATTGTATGGTTTAAACGTGATTTACGACTAACGGACCATGCTCCTCTGCTAAGAGCGGCTCAAGACGGTATACCGGTCATCTTACTCTATATTCATGACGCTAGCTACATTCATGATGAGCATTACACTGCTCGCCATTGGCAGTTTGTTCGAGATTGTCTGAAGGATATGGCTCGAGAGCTGAAAATTTATGGGCATAAGCTTCTTGTACTTGAGGGGACTACTCTGGAAATCCTTCAGTTTTTGCGCGCTAACTATACTATTCAGCATATTTACTCGCATCAAGAAACCGGACTAAATTTCTCCTATTCCATTGATAAGAAAGTAAAAGAATGGGCGGATAGTGAGCGCATTGTCTGGCATGAGTTTCAAGGAAATGGAGTAATAAGAGGGGTGAAAAACCGAAAAGACTGGGTAAAGAAGTGGTATACTTATATGCACACTTCACAGATAGTCGTTGATTGGAGTGCAGTTAAAACGGTACTTCTAGAAATGGATGTATTTTCTCCCAGTTATTTTAAGGAATTAGATATAAACGCCAATATCCAAAGAGGAGGAGAGAAACGTGCTCAAGAGCTGTTAACGAGTTTTGTAGATGTACGATCCAAAGAGTATATGTACCACATCTCTAAGCCTAGTCAGAGTAGGAATTCTTGCAGTAGGCTGTCTCCCCACCTTGCATGGGGTAGTGTCAGTGTCCGTCAGGTGTATCAAGCAGCTCACGGAATAAAAGAGAAGGGCAATAAAAGAAATCTAAATGCTTTTCTATCTCGGCTGCGATGGCATTGCCATTTTATCCAAAAATTTGAGCAAGAAATAGAAATGGAGTATGTACCGCAAAATAAGGCGTACACCTACCTCAAACGAGAGCCTAATCTCGAGTTTATCAAGCGATGGGAGAGTGGGACCACGGGTGTCCCATTAATAGATGCGTGTATGCGATGCGTGTGCACCACTGGTTATTTGAATTTTAGGATGCGAAGTATGTTAGTGTCTTTTCTGACTCACGCACTTTTACAAAACTGGGAGGATGGAGTGCATTTCCTAGCAAGGCAGTTTACGGATTTTGAGCCGGGGATTCATTATCCACAGTTTCAGATGCAGGCTTCTGTTACTGGCATCAACACCATACGCATTTACAATCCAATAAAGCAGTCTAAGGAGCATGACCCAGACGGTATTTTCATTAAAAAATGGAT
>DNHN01000071.1 GCA_003485825.1 Bacteroidota bacterium
GGAGTAGAAGATGATTAAAATTCTTCCTGAGTGGAGGGGAAAGTCGACCAGAGAGTTGGGATTTAATTTTAAAGCAATACCTAAAGAAATTGAGGAATAACAATGGCAGCAACAAGTGTTAATAGTAGCGGTGAACGCGTCTATAGCTATTCAGAAATATTTTACAGCGTTCAAGGTGAGGGACATTACACAGGTGTTCCATCAGCATGGTTGAGATTCTACTTGTGCAATTTGACGTGCAATGGNNTTTGGTCAAGATGATCCTACTAATCCCGATACGTATGAACTGCCATATGAAAGTTTTGATCCGTTGTCTGTTAAAGACATTACTGATCTACCTGTATGGGAGAAAGGATGTGATAGTTCTTACTCATGGGCTAAGAAGTTTAGACATCTTCAAAAGAAAGAAAGTGGCGCTGAGATCGTCGAGACAATTCGTAAGAACATGATTAACGAATTTAATCCAGAAGGTGATTACGTTCACCCATACTCTAATCAGCGCGCACATTTAGTGCTGACTGGAGGAGAGCCATTAATGAAGCATGCTCAGAATGCTACATTGGATATATGGGACGCTTATAAAATAAAAGAGGACCGAGCTCGCCCTCGTAACATTACATGGGAAACAAATGGAACTCAGGCTCTGACAGATGATTTTGTTAAGTCGTTTAGTAATAGAGGGTTCTATAGCGGAGAGTTGTTCTTCTCATGTAGTCCCAAACTCTTTACCGTATCTGGGGAAGAGAATAAGCGAGCTATCGTACCAGAAGTTATTAAGCAATATGACGACCTAGCTAAACTGAATCGAGTAAGATCGCAATCATCTCAAGCACCATGTGGTCAGCTTAAATTTGTAATGGGCACTGGTAAAGAGCAGTGGGACGAACTTGAATATGTGATGAAGCAGATTCGTGATGCAGGGGTTGATTGGCCGGTGTGGATCATGCCGATCGGAGCACGTGAAGAATCACAGCGAGATATAGCTGGCGATGTTGCTAACATGGCACAAGCTAGGGGATACTGTGTATCAGCTAGGGTTCATTGTTACTTGTGGGGAAATGAGATAGGTGTCTAAATTATGGTATTAAAGTCTACAAAGTCGTATTATCATCTACCGGTTGCACACATGCAATGGTTTGATACAGACGAGACGGGTGTGGAATGTACAGGCCCATGTTCTAAGTGGCACGGGTATGATAGATCGGTACATTTTGAGTTTGCTGGTGAAGCTGATGAACATGGTTGGGTTGTAGGGTTCGGAGACCTCAAGCCCATCAAAGTGTTCCTTGAATATTACTTCGATCATACTGCTCTCATAGGGGCTGACGATCCTCGCATGGAAGATGCTCTCAAAGCTCGAGATGCCGGCCTGGTAGATCTACGTGTAATGCCATATGGCGTATCCATGGAGATGAGTTCAATATTCATATGGGAGCAGGTTAATCCATTCATCTACAGAATGACAGATGGAAGGGTTTACATATCTCGTGTAGAGTGTCGAGAGCACGAAAAGAATTCAGCCTTTATCGAGCTTGATAGCAAAGCAGCTCTGAAGCAAGGAAAGAGCGCTGAAGATCACTTAGAAATGAAATGGGAATGGGACTTTGTAAAACCTAGCAACATATTGTCGAAATATTAGCAATATGTTGCTATTGCATACCCTTCCTATTATATATACTTGCGACGATTGGAGATCCCCGTCGTCGTAATTCAATGATATCCCACAAGGAGAATAAAATGTTTCCGGTTAGAAACACTGTAGTCGCTTGGCAAAATTTTGCTGGCAATATGTTCATGTTATTTGGCATCCCAGCATTCATGTGCTTTACGATCGC
This sequence comes from Bacteroidota bacterium, assembly GCA_003485825.1. GTDB lineage: Bacteria > Bacteroidota > Bacteroidia > NS11-12g > UBA9320 > UBA9320. Next base: position 1,836 of record DNHN01000071.1, read on the forward strand.
CACTAATATGACCGTATAGGCTGTTGACTTTATGAACTAAACTTTATATAATGTATACACTATTATGATTTATATTTGTTGTGAGAGGTGAGAATGAGAAAGAAAGGAAAGACTGTAGCGTATAATGATTACTCTGATAAGATGCCAGATCTGGTGTTTGAGTATGATGAAGACTTCTACACTGACGATCTACCTGATCCCCAGGTAGATCCTGTTTTAGTAGGAGCAAGAATACCATTAAGGAAAGTTGGAATAGCTCCAGTAGATTTACCTATTGTGGTCCAACGACGAGATGGTGGCTCTCAGACTTTACAAGCAGAAGCTTCGCTCTACTGCTCACTTGACGATCCGAACGCTAAAGGATTGAATCTTTCTCGCCTCTATTTGTTGATGCATGAGAAGATAAAAGATAATCTAACTATCGAAGGTATTAGAGACTCTCTCAAAGAACTTGCTGAGAAGCAAGGCTCTAAGGATGCCTATTGCAAACTTCGATTCAAGTACCCATGGCATCAGGATGCCTTACGATCGCGTAAGGATGATGCATCAGGTAAACTCAGTGGTCATATTGCTTACAAGACTGAGATTGAAGGTCAGTACAGAGACGGTGAATATAAGTTCTATTTAACTGTAGACTACGTATATTCATCTACGTGTCCATGTTCTTTTGAGTTGGCTAATGATGCTCGTAGTAAGCGTAATGCAGCAGCTAATGCCCACTCGCAACGATCTATTATGAAAGTCAAGGTAGAGTTCTCACCCTCCAACGTAGTGTGGATTGAGGATCTTGTTGAGCTGTGTCGCGAAGTCATTCCTACCGAAGTACAGATTGTAGTGAAGAGACGTGATGAGCAAGCCTTTGCAGAGCTCAATGGCTCTAATCTACTCTTCTCTGAGGATACGTGTCGTCTAATGTATGAGGCTCTCGACAATTGGTATGATCAAGAGAAAGTGTTTGACTTCTCTATTGCAGTCTCACACGAAGAAAGTCTACATCCTTGGAATGCAATTGCAATAACATCTAAATTTGATACGGAGTCGTCATTAGCATGAATGAAGGAGTATTCAAGAGTATATGGGTAACATTTCACAAAGAGGGCATTCATTGCTATCCGGATGCTCCGGCCGGTGTTGAGTTTCTAGCCCACCCTCATCGTCACATCTTTCACTTCCGAGTAGAGATACAGGTCTTTCATGATGATAGAGAGATAGAGTTTATTCTATTCAAGCGGGAGTTGGAAGGTCTCTATACCGAAGGCACACTGCAACTTGATTACAAGTCATGTGAGATGATGGCTGATGATCTTGCAGATTACATTTTAGATAAATACCCTGAAAGAGAGCTGACCATATCTGTCAGTGAAGATAACGAAAATGGAGCTATCAGCAGGTACTAAGATGAAAAAATATACCGAATATGTAAGCGAAGAAATGACCAAGCCTAAAGTATCCTATAACAAGGCTCGCAAGTGGGTCTTTCATAAGATTGAGAAGACTGACCATACGCATGATAGAATGAAGAAAGATTACCACAAAGAATTTGGTAAGCACAACGCCCATCATTTTGATAAAGCAGTATCTGAATATATGGACTAGACGAACACCTATATTATTATGAGATCTATATTATGCCTATTGACTTTTGTCATATTGCTCCAACTCCACACCTAGAAAACTTTGTCGACGATAGAAATACACATCTTGCTTTAGCTCACTTAATTGAGACGGATAAAGCATATGAGGACTTTTATCGTGGTCAAAGTAGCTCCACTATCATACTCGATAACTCTGCTTTTGAAATGTATAAGCAGGGTCGACCTATGTACCCCTCACACAAGCTCATAGAGATGGGCCACCGCATTAGTGCCGACTACATCGTTATGTCGGACTATCCCAATCAGAAAGGTCAAGACACTATTGATGCAGCAATTGCATCAGCTCCGGCGTTACGAGATGAGGGATTCAAAACCTTCTTTGTACCTCAGTCTGTAATAGGGGATAAGGAAGACTACATCGATACCTTCAAGTGGGCTGCCTACAGTGACGCTGTGGATTACATTGGTATATCTATTCTAGGTGTACCCAATGCTTATGGTGTAGAAAAAGACAATAAACTTCAACGCTTCTTGAGTCGCTGGAAAATGATGCGTGAGCTTTCCGATCGTGGCCTTCTACAAGTTGCGCGAGACAACAACAAGAAGATACATTTTCTTGGAATGGTCGATGGTCCTAATGAGATTGCACTGATGGGAGATCATGCTGCGTACATTGATACGTGGGATAGCTCGGCTGCTGTATGGGCTGGCCTCAATGGCATATCATTTGATAGCTCTCCGACAGGCCTTGTAAATGGAAAGTTTGAAGAAGAAGTTGATTTTGACTTCGAGACGTGTGATAATGAATTGTTAGAAATAGCTAAGTGCAATGTGAATTATATTGATGAGATCTGTGGAGCAGCACAATGAGTACGATGTATAGGTTTAACGAAGATGAAATAGTTAAGGAGGCTCTTGCGTATATTGAGTCGACTTATGCTGGACATTACGTTGGTAATAGAGCTGGCGATAAGAAAGAAGAGATTCAAACTATAGACGTCTGGCGCACTCTTGGTATTGAGTCGGAGTCGTGCCAGAGCAACATACTAAAATATATTATGCGCTATGGTAAGAAGGACGGCTTCAATAAGAAGGATCTATTGAAGGTCATTCATTACACTGTTCTACTATGGCACTTCACTCAGGATGAGGACTAATGAAACATATACTCGGACCTAACTCTAGGTCAACTCTTACTAATGTACGTGATGGAGATAGTCAACCCAATGCTGTTGATCTTCGACTGGATAAGGTATTCAGTATGGGAACAGGAATCTTCGAGATCTCCAATGATCACAAAAAGCACCGTGCGGGTGGGACAGCGATTGAACCTGACGAAGAAGGATACTACACACTCCAAGAAGGACGATACGAAGTTGTAATGGAGAATATTGTTAGTGTAGGTGAAGCTGAGGCTGGATGGGTGATTACTCGTTCAACATTAAATCGTAATGGCCTCTTCCTTACGTCAGGACTTTACGACTCAGGTTACAATGGTATGATGGCTGGCGTGTTACACGTCAACTACATGGCAAGAATTAAGAAAGGTACACGGATAGGTCAATACCTAAGTTTTGATGCTGAATCGCTGAGTTCGTATGATGGGGATTATGGCGTTGGCAAAATACATGATGATGAAAAATACAAAGGTGAAATATAATGAGTGGAAATGTAGAAATTAATATTACAGCAGATGATCTGAGAAAAAGAAAGATTATGATTGCAACTCCAATGTACGGAGGCCAGTGCGCTGGTATCTATACTAAGTCTTCAACAGATCTGGCTACTTTAGCTAAGGGGTATGGAGTTGATTGCAGATTCTATTATCTGTTTAACGAGTCTCTTATCACT
>DNHN01000254.1 GCA_003485825.1 Bacteroidota bacterium
TACTAAATCTGGTCGCGCATTAAACATGGCTTCATCTACAAGGAAATACTCCTGCTCGATACCAAGTGATGCAGAGCATGAAGTTACTTTTTTTAGAAAGTATTTACAGATATCTGTAGCGGCTTTGTCTATTAAGTTAATGGACTTGAGCAGCGGTGCTTTATAATCTAGAGCTTCTCCATTGTAGGATACAAATACAGTAGGAATACAAAGTGTTCTACCGGTGGTGTTTTCATGTATAAATGCTGGAGATGATGGGTCCCATGCCGTATATCCCCTAGCTTCGAAGGTGTTTCTTAAACCACCATTTGGAAGGCTAGAAGCATCTGGTTCCTGCTGTACAAGCGCGTTTGCAGAGAATTTTTCTACCGCTTTGCCATTGCTAGGCTCCCAGAATGAATCGTGTTTTTCAGCGGTAGATCCGGTAAGGGGCTGAAACCAGTGCGTGTAGTGTGATGCACCCTTACTTAAAGCCCACTGCTTCATTCCTGAAGCTACGTGCTCTGCCATTTTACGGTTGATTGTTTTACCTTCTTTTACAGATTTACTGACAGATTCATAGGCTTCCTTGCTAAGAAAATCCCGCATAGCGAGATCGTCAAAAACATTGGAATTGTAAAGCTTAGTGAAGGAAACATCTCCTTTGTAAGTAAACTTGTTTTTTCTAGAAAGTACGGTTTTTACTGCTTCGTGGCGCATGATTTGTGTATTTTGAAAGCAAAAATATTATTTTACACCCAAATACGCGCAATTTTTTGCCGTTTTGTAAAAAAGTACAAGAAAACCGCTAAAATCCGCCTACTTTTAGCTTTTCGGCATTTTCTGCCATTTTGAGTGCATCTATGATTTCAGCGATATCGCCATTCATTACTCCATTTAGGTTATAGAGGGTAAGGTTTATGCGGTGATCTGTTACCCTACCCTGTGGGTAGTTATAGGTTCTGATTTTTGCAGAACGATCACCAGTGCTTACCATTGTTTTGCGTTTTGCTGCTATGTCACCATTACGCTTTACTAGCTCTATATCATACAGCTTGGCTCTGATCATGTCCATAGCAATTTCCCTGTTGGCTAGCTGGGAGCGAGCTTGAGAGCATACCACCACTATGCCACTTGGTTTGTGCGTGAGCTGTACTTTGGTCTCTACCTTGTTTACATTCTGTCCACCCGCACCTCCAGATCTGGAAGTTTGCATATCGATGTCTGCAGGATTTATGACTAAGTCTATTTCTTCTACCTCTGGTAGCACTGCTACTGTGGCTGCAGAAGTATGCACTCGGCCTTGGGTTTCCGTATCCGGCACTCGCTGAACACGGTGAACTCCAGCTTCAAACTTTAGCGTTCCAAAAATTTCACTGCCCTCTACTTTTACGATAATCTCTTTATATCCACCAGCGGTACCTTCGGTGATGTCCATGATTTCATGCTTCCACCCTTGGCTATCAAAGAATTTACTATACATACGGTACAGATCACCTGCAAAAATACTTGCTTCATCACCTCCGGCTCCTGCACGAATTTCGACCATAGCATTCTTGTCGTCTTCTGGATCCTTTGGTATAAGGAGCATTTTTATTTCCTCTTCTAGCGGACCTTGTTTCTCATTCAGTGACTCAAACTCCTCTTTAGCCATCTCCTTCATTTCAGGGTCTTCGCTATTCAGCATTTCCCGTGCTTCTGATAAGTTGCTTAGTAGGTTTTTGTACTCAAAATAGCGTTCTACTATTTGCTTTAAGTCGCTGTATTCCTTATTTAACTTGGTAAATCGCTTCATGTCTGAAGCTACTTCCGGGCTACTAAGCAGTAGCTCTACTTCTTTGAAACGTGCGTGTATTCCCTCTAATGTCTCGAGCATGATAATAAACGCACAAAGGTATTTATTCTCGCTATTTTATTCAACGCTATGAATTTACCGCATTAGCGAGATGACTATACTGTTTTTATAATAATAGTACAGACTCTGATTGTACATAGAAAACGATGTGTTTTTAGGAATAGACTGTTTCGTTTTTACCAGATTTCGCAAGATCGTGTGGTACTGGGATAGCGTTCCATCTATAGATACATATATGTTTTGACCTCTACCTATACTTGCGGTGTTGTGCGGTATATAGTATGTAGTGCTATACGTGGCATACATATCAAATACATAGACACCTACCAAAGAATCTGCTAAATAAACTTCATTGTTAAACTCCCACATGGTATAGATATTAAGTTCTTTGTCCAGTATGTTATTTAAGTACGGAGACTCCGAGAGTATTTCGCCTATTTTGTTGATTTTAAGAAGTTTGTACTGAGACAGGTCCACAACCCATAGGTTGTTATCAAAAGATCGTGCTACGCAGGAAACATTATTGAGGTAGTAATCATTGAGTCTTAACTCGCCGCGCACATTGAGCATGTTGTCATAAAATACGACTATGTTTTGATCCTTATGGAATACGTATAACTCAAATGGATTGGTGCAGTCTATCGAAGTTATTTGTCCATAAGATTTGATATTTACATTCGTGATAACTTTACCTTTAGCGTCGAATTTATAGAGGGAAAACGCATCGTCAGCTACAAAAATGTTCCCCTTAGCATCGACACTCATACACTCTATAGTGTTGATGTTTTGCAACTTAATAGTGTCTCCAGCCCAAGCTTGGAAAGCTATAAGTCCACTAATCGTTATAAGTATGTAGCGTAACATTAGTATTTTCTAATACAGCATAGGTATATTTACTTATCCAGTCTCCGAGGTTTATTAAACGTGCTTTATCACCGATTGGTACATCCAAAGGTTTATGTCTATGCCCAAAGATATAATAATCAATAGTATTTCTAGTGGAGTGGTCCAGAGCAAACTGATATTGATATTCTTTTTCTAATGGGATATCCAACTCATCCTTGATACTATTTTTTTTACGGCTGGAGACAGACAAGTACTTCGCAAGACCGATACCAAAATTAGGGTGCAGTCTGTGAAACAGCCAGATAGCCCAGCGACTTCTAAATACTTTTCGTATGAATTTATAACTCGCTTCTCCTTTCCAAAGAGCATCTCCATGGTGTAGGTATAATGTTGTGCCGTTGATAGTTGTGACTAACTCTTCGTCGATTACTTCTAACCCTACTTCTTTTTGTAAGTACTCAAATGTCCACATATCGTGATTTCCCTTGAAGAAGTATATCTTGATACCAGCATCTGTCATAGAAGCTAGTTTACCAAGGAGACGGGTGTAGTATTTAGGAACTACGGTAGTGTATTCGTACCAAAAATCAAAAACATCACCCATAAGAAAAAGAGTATCGCAATCTGCTTCTATGTGTTCTAGCCAACGCACTATTTTTTTTTCACGTGCTAGTGATTCTCCATAACTAGGAACTCCCAAGTGAAAATCTGATGCGAAGTATGCTTTGCCCATTTTAGTTTTACAAAGATAAGGGAATGTAATGACCTAGTGAGCCTCTAACCAATTGGCGCCGTGTCCAGCTTCTGCTATCACGGGTACTTTGAGTGGCATAGCACGTTCCATCTCTTCCTTTATTACGGCAGTGATTTCTTCTAGTTCATTCTTGGGTACATCAAATAAAAGCTCATCGTGCACCTGCAGCAGCATCCGGGTACCGATGTTCATTTTGCTAAAGCGGTTGTGAATATTGATCATCGCTAGTTTTATCATATCTGCAGCACTACCTTGTATCGGTGCATTTATGGCATTTCGCTCTGCAAAACCCACCACAGTTTGGTTGTTGGAGTTGATATCTGGGATAAATCGCTTGCGACCCATCAATGTTTTTACATACCCATGCTCTCTACAATACTTAATTGTATCGTCCATGTAGGTCTTCACTCCGCCAAATTGTTCGAAGTATGCATCTATCAATTCTTTGGCTTCACCTCGTTTTATTCCGAGGTTTTGAGCTAGACCAAAAGCTCCTTGTCCGTAGATTAATCCAAAGTTCACACTCTTTGCTTTATACCGTTGATCTTTAGTGACATCTGCTACCTCTACGCCAAATACTTTGGCTGCTGTGGCAGTATGAATATCCAGACCTGCATTAAAGGCTTCCATCATTCCAGGGTCTTCTGCCACAGATGCCACTATGCGTAATTCTATCTGCGAGTAATCTACTGCTAACAGCGTATGATTATCATCTCTAGGGACAAATGCTTTTCTGATTTCCTTGCCCATATCTGTGCGTATTGGGATGTTTTGAAGATTTGGATTCGTA
>DNHN01000085.1 GCA_003485825.1 Bacteroidota bacterium
TACTTGTTAGCATCTAAGCCAGACAAGGTCTTTACTCGAGAAGCTATACTTAACAAGGTATGGGGATTGGACGTAAGTGTAGTAGACCGTACCATAGATGTACATATCAGAAAAATTCGTGAAAAAATTGGGAACAATAGCATCCAGACAGTTAAAGGTGTAGGCTATAAATTTGTGGTGTGAAAAGAAGTAGCCCGCAGTTTATAGCGCGAACAGCCAGTCTCATAGCAGCTGCACTTTCTTCTATATCCGTGTGGGTAGTCACTGGACAGATATTGGCTACGGCTGTCAATTTCGTAGCAGTGTTTATCCTTTGTTTTTTTGTGTTTTCCTTTTTGTTAAAAGAATTTATAAATGACCGAATAAGACTCATCTATAAAAGTATATATAAGTTCAAAACGCAAAAGGATAAGGTGTATGACGTCCTGGACAAAAATACCGCTGACCCCATAGGAGATGTGAGTAAGGAGGTTGTAAGTTGGATGATAGAGAACCGGAAAGAAGTAGATGAACTGAAACGACAGGAGAACTACCGCAGAGAGTTTCTCGGGAATGTGAGTCATGAACTAAAGACACCCATACAAAATATTCAGGGGTACATTCATACGCTATTAGATGGTGCTTTAGACGATAAAAAAGTCAATGAATTATTCTTGAGTAAGGCGGCGAAGAGTGCCGATAGATTAGTCGAGTTAGTAACTGATTTGACCAGCATTAGTACTATTGAGAGTGGTCAAGGGCTAGATTTACAATCCGTAGACATGCTAAAACTTTCCAATGAAGTGCTTGAAATGGTAGAGAACCAAGCGAAGGAGAAAAGTATAAAAATTAAATTTAGAAAACAGAATCCTAAAAGCGTTCAGGTAGTTGCAGATAGAGCAAAGGTCAGACAAGTACTAGTGAATCTTATCATTAACGCTATAAAATACGGTAAGAAAGGCGGCGAGATTTCTATTGGTTTTTTTGATATGGATAAAAATATACTTACCGAAATATCAGATGACGGTGTAGGTATAGCTGAGGAGCACTTGCCGCGTCTATTTGAGCGGTTTTATCGCACAGATAAAGGTAGAAGTAGAGACCAAGGAGGGAGTGGCTTAGGACTTGCTATTGTGAAGCATATTATAGAAGCACACAAGCAAACGATCAATGTGCGAAGCACAGTAGGAGTAGGGAGTACCTTTGGCTTTACGCTAAAGAAGGAGTGATTTTTTGGTCGTTGATATCTGCTAATAGCAGCATTAGTTTTTCTAAGGTTACGTGATCCATTAGTACAATTTTATACCACTTTGGCTGAGCATGATTGTCTGGTACCAATCCAAACTTAAGTGCTGTATCCGCTGTGATGTATTTCGATTCAATAGTAATGATATTAGCACCCTTGTGTCTATAAAACACTATGTTTTGCTCAGATAATTTATCGCACATCCACTGCGTTCTTTTCTGAAGAATAAAAATCTTTTCATACCAGCCAAATGGCCCATTGGTCATAAGTATCATCCATACGGCTATAGCATTGGCCCCGGAGCGGCTACCAATGAGTGTATAGTCTTCTCCTTCCACGTATCCTGCTTTGGTGTTAGCATAGGCTATCAGTCCTTTTCGGGCTAAGAATATTCCTGTACCATAAGGGGCTTGAGCCATTTTATGTGCGTCCAAGGTTACAGAGCTTACGTGCTCATTACTGAAGTCTAAAGTGTTTTTTTCTGCAGCAAAAGGATAATAGAATCCGCCGTAAGCTCCATCTATATGAAGCTTAAAAGGAAGATTGTTTTTTTGTAACGCATCTGTATAAAGATCACTGTCGTCTACAGAGCCGTACATAGTCGTCATCATGTTTGCTATAACGATGAAATATTTTTTTCCTTGACTGACAGCATGGTGTAGCTGATGCTCCAAGGACGTTGTGTCTATGGATCTATTAGCGTTATGTACGTTGACTTTATAAACGGCTATACCCAAAAGATTAGCGGCTTTATCCATAGAATAATGACTGTCTTCACTGCACAGTATGGCGATCTGTTCTGACGGAGCATGGTGCTCTTGCTGGTAGTAGTTACGGTAGATCTATATAGCTTGAATATTGGCTTCTGTGCCTCCAGATGCGATATATCCATCGATGGTTTTTGGAGGAGCTTTTAGGATGTCCGTTGCACAAAGTTCTATCACTTCTTGCTCTATGGCTTGAGTCCCTTTGAAAAATGGCTCGGAAGTGCCTAGGGTATGGCAACCTATGTGGTTTGGGTTTTGCACCATCGTACTAATAAAAGGCGCGTTTTTCAAGAAGGTTTCTTCTTGAGAAAATACCTTGTCATCCAAGTAGGATGCCGGTATTCCTAAAATAGTTTGCTTTTTGTAGTCTACGTTTTGCTCTAGTGCTTCGAAGACACGTGCTCTTATGGCGTCGGGTGTCAGTTTTTCCCAATAGTTGTAGGTGCTCATTACTGCCTACAAGAGTAAAAGGGTAGATGACAGTAAAAAATGATAGCTATCAGTTATGGGTAAGACATGAATTTAATTTTAATCAAATTCTTCTATCAAGATGCCCATTTTGCCCATTTGAGAGTCGCGGAGAGCTTCCATGAGTTGTGTTTCGTTGTTCATTACAAAAGGACCATACTGAGCTACTGGTTCATTTATAGGTTCACCACTTAGCACTATGAATCGCGTGTCTGCGGTGGCTTTTAGCTGAATGTTATCCCCATCATTCAGGTATACCGCCATATCTTTAGTTAATATAGTCTGGTCATCCGATTTTAGTCCCCCCTCAAGTACATAGACTAAGGCATTAAAAGTAGTTGGAATAGGCAGGATTAACTCTCCATCTTTTTGCAATTCACCTCTTAGCAGTAGCTGTGGACTATTCGCAGGTGCAGCACCCTCGGTCTCTTTGTATTTCCCACTGACCACCCATAACTTGGATTTTTCTGCCTCCACCAGCGGGGTATTCTCTAGCTGAATGGGTTGGTAATAAGGTTGCCCCATCTTAAAGGCCGCGGGCGAGTTTACCCAAAATTGAATAAATTCCAATTCTCCGCCGTTTTTTACGAGTTCTTTTGGAAAACGTTCGCTGTGAGTAATACCTCTACCTGCAAACATCCATTGCGTTCCTCCAGCGTGCACTGTGGCTTGCTCTCCAAGAGAATCTCTGTGCTCTATAGCCCCTTTAAATATAAAGGTTACTGGACTAAAACCTCTGTG
>DNHN01000305.1 GCA_003485825.1 Bacteroidota bacterium
CTATGATTTGATGATTTTCATCTACTACTTGCTGAGGTGTTTTTCCTTCGTTTTTAGCCTTTAGGGTAATGGGCACACCATGCTCATCTGTACCGCACACAAACAGTACTTCTTTGCCTTGCATGCGTAGGTGTCTATTGTAAATGTCAGACGGGAGAAAACAACCTGCAATGTGACCTATGTGAACAGGACCATTGGCATACGGGAGGGCACAAGTGATGAGATGTCTTTTCGGCATAAGCCGCAAAAATAAGTGAAAGCCAAAGGGTATTCAGAAGTTTAAATAGAATACTTACATAAACTTTAAACTCTATTTATTCTTTTCTAGACTTCTTGTTCAAAATAAAGCACGCTGAATAGGACCTACTCGATGAAAAAAGCGGAGTGAAATCTGTCTTGTGACGCTTATACGCTCGCAGACACCATTAAATGTGCTTGGCAGGAAGTTTTAGTCTTCTCTTCTGAACCTTAGTAATAATAGGGTGCAATAGCACCGCCACTAAAATGATGGCAGTGCCTAGATAGAAATCAAAATTGAGTTGTGTATCCTCGTTTAATATCCAGATAGCCAGCAATATGCCGTAAACAGGTTCTAGGTTGATACTTAAGTTGGAAATGAAAGCTGAAATTTCTTTAAGCGCTTCCAAAGAAAGTGCAAATGCTAGACTCGTGCATAGTAAACCAAGAACAATGAGCCACCACCAGTCATTGCCTGTAGGAAACCACTGTGGCTGAGGAAATAGGTGTTGAAGTATCGGATAGCACACAGATATAAAGATAAATCCTGCAGCTAGCTCTATGGTACTAACGGACAGTGAGTTTTGACCGGTGATATATTTCTTGTTCAGCGTACTAAATAGTGCAGCAAGAAATGCGGAAATGATACCTATAACAATTGCCAAATAGTATGCTTCGCCTACGCCACTCAGAAAATAAATGCCCACTATGACCAGAAGTCCCAAGAGGAGTTCCACCCATTGAAACTTGGATTTGGTGATGAGAGGCTCTAAGATGGAAGTGAAAAGAGATGAAGTAGCGAGACAAGCTAACGTGACCGAAGCACTGTTTCCTACTTTGATACTACCATAAAAGGTGAGCCAGTGTAAGGCAACCAATACCCCGATGCCTGAAAATATAAGTAAATTAGACTTTTTGATGGATAGAATACCTCTGAATACCCTAGGAATAAAAATGAGTCCAAGAACTGCTATCCATAAGCGATTCCATACCAAAGCGGTCTGCTCAAGCGTTATCAGTTTACCGAGAATAGCGGTAAACCCAAATAGAAACACTGCCAAATGCAGCTGTAGGTACGCTTTTTGTTTAGTATTAGGTGTGGCCAAGGTGGTGACAATTATAATTTAAAATAAGATACGAAAGATGAAGAAATTACTGGGAACGATATCCATCCTCAAAGGATTGAAAGGAGCCAAGAAGGCTACTGCTAACTATACGACCTGGGAAGACGATGCAAAAGACTTTATAAAAATGATACGAGCAGTGTGGAAGGGAGAGTATCGCATCAAAAAACGAACTATTCTTTTTTCACTCGTTGGCCTGTTGTACATCCTAAACCCTTTGGATCTTTTACCCGCGCTTGCCTTAGGTCCGATAGGCTTAATCGATGATGCAGCGGTTGCCGTATTTGTGTTTAAGCGGATAACTCGTGAATTAGAAAGATTCAGAGATGTTGCGAAATTTGATGATGCAGAGGTACTTTCGTGGAGTATGCCAAACGAACAAGACCTCAACGAACTATTTGACAAAGACGGGAACCTCATAAGCCCTCAATTACCCAGTCATATTAAAAATTATATGATTGATATAGACGGGACGATCACAGAAGATGTGCCAAACGAAGAACCAGAGAGAATGGTGACGTGTGAGCCATTCCCAGACGCTTTGGAGACGTTAAATCGTTGGTACGATGAAGGGCATATAATTACATTTTTTACTTCCCGAACTGTTGAGCACAAAGAAGTTACCGATGCATGGCTAAAGAAGCATGGGTTTAAACACCACGGAGTACTCTATGGTAAACCACGCGGAGGAAACTACCATTGGATAGATAATCACATCGTACGTGCTACCAAATACAAAGGGAAATTTACCGACTTAGTGACTCAGACCAAGAAGGTGGAGTTGTTTGAAGAGTAACTAAAAAAGGGAGCACGGCTGCCTTATTAATATATACCCTTATTGCTTGACGTTTAGGGTGATTTCTATTTTTACATCATCACTGAGTATGAATCCGCTTTCTCCCACACCAAAATCAAGACGGTCTAGTTTAAGCGTTCCTTTAAAAGTACCAGTCTCGCCTTTATTGTCAAAAGTAAATGGTAACGCTAAATTCTTTGTTTTACCTTTTATGGTAACATCAAATTGACCTGTAAACCCGCTCTCAGATTTCGTAAATGAAGTAGAACGTAGTTCTATCTTAGGATGATTTGCTACATCAAAGTACTCTGCTTTGCGCAAGTGCTCGTCACGCTTATCTATGCCTGTATTTACCGTAGCTGCTTTCACAGATGCGTAGATGCTTGAGTTGGCTAGGTCATTCTCATCAAATTTGATAGCTGCCGCTAGTCCAGAGAATTTACCGTCTACTGTGATTCCTGCATTTTTGATATGAAAAACTACAGCGCCTGTAGTAGGTGTCCAGCTAGTAGCGGCAATGGCTGCTAAAGATATGAAAGCGAACGCTAGTAGTATGTTTAATTTCTTCATTGTTGGTTTTTTTTTGATGGCTATCTCATCCCAATTGACGAATAATGCGCGTATTCCTTACAAAGGGTTTTCCCTGCATGTCATTTACGACTTTGTCTCGAAGAGGTTTGATGGAGTTAAGCAGCTTCAGTATCCAATGATGGTACGTAGGGTTGAGCATAATCGAATTGAGTAGTTCAGCTTTGTTCACTCTGCCGCCAAAGTGGCTATCCCAATCTTTGTTATACTTGCTAGTAAGAGATTTAAAATCAGTATGCTCTAGAATTAATTGTGAAAGAAGAAGAGCGCTTCGAGCTGCTATGCTCATGCCATTGCCACTGAGAGGGCTGATACTTCCCGCGGCGTCACCTACAAAGAGCATTTGATCGTTAAACAGTGTTTGTTTGTTAAATTTCACATTGCTTATTACTAAGGGTTTATCCCAAACGAATGTTGCTTTTTGGTATACTTCTTTGAGTCTTTCATTTTTCCAAAGTACCTTTTTCTCTAATTGTTCTATGGAGTTGTTTTGCTCTTTTAGCTTGGCAGCGTCTGCTAGATAGCACAGGCAATAGAGGTCGTCTTCTACCTTACTCATACCACAGTACCCTCCATCGAAGGAATGC
>DNHN01000184.1 GCA_003485825.1 Bacteroidota bacterium
AGTTTAATCATTCATCCACGTTTTAGCAGACAAATATTACTCAAAAAAAGTACAAGTTACGCATCAAATTTACGAAGCTGCTTCACGAAAACTGCTAAATCTTTTGGATGGTCAGCTGTTATTTTCAGCGATTCACCATCCATATCGTTAAATTCTAATGTATAGGCATGCAGAGCAAAACGAGCTATCATTGGGCGCTCTTCCTCAGTGCGATTGGTAGTAAAGTTCTTTTTCAATTTAGAGAGATATGGCTGATGCCCTCCATAGTTGGTATCTGCAGCAATCGGTGCATTTTGAGATGCTAAATGTATCCGTATCTGGTGTTGACGACCGGTAATTGGATTGCACTCTACCAAGGTGAAATGCTTGAAATTTTCGAGTGTATTAAACAGAGTTTTACACGGTTTCCCTTTTTGCTTATTGACTGCACTTCTTCCACTTCGTGTAGTGATCAGCGGCAGACTTACCTCAAAGGAATCAAAGCTATGTATTCCATCTGACACGGCATGATAGGTTTTAGCTACACGTCTTTTTTCGAAAGAAACAGCAGCGTGGCTATAAGCCTTTGGATGTTTGCTAAGCAATAACACTCCACTCGTTTCCTTATCCAGTCTATGGCAGAGTTGAAGATTTTCGTCGTACAGTTTTGCTTGTTCTATAACAGAGTTCGCATCACCAAGGCGCTCGTGCAAGCTACTGATACCTGCTGGTTTGCATATTGCGATGTAATTTTCATTTTCGAAAACTATGTGCTCTTTGAATCTAAATCTTTTCACTCTGTCAATTTTGTTATGATTTCTTGAACCGAGAGGTTTGCTTGTTCTCCTAGCACTAAGTCTTTTAATGTCAAAGACCCCGACTCCATTTCACTCTCTCCTATTACGATGACATGCCGCACTCCTATTTTATTGGCATAGTCAAATTGTTTATTGATTCGCTTATTCTCTGAGTATACTACACTCTGAAGCCCTGCCGCTCTTAGCTCTGCTGCCACTCCAACTCCATAGAGTTGGCTAGCCTCATCAAAGTGACAAATGAGCACTGTAGCATTTGTATGTAGATTTTCTGGCCAAATATGATCTGCTTCTAGTATTTCGTAGATACGGTCTATCCCAAAGCTAATCCCTACTCCAGAGACATCATTTAAGCCAAAAACACCTGTAAGGTTATCGTACCTGCCACCGCCAGATATACTCCCCATTCCACTATTTGGAACTACCGCTTCAAAAATACAGCCGGTATAATAGTCTAAGCCCCGGGCTAAACTTAGATCTAACTCTACCCGTATATTCAGTTGACTATCGCCCAAGTAACGCAGTACTGCTTCAAGATCATTGATTGCTTCCTGAGCAATTGTGTTATTATTAAACGCTTTTGCAAAGGTGTGAAGATTAGCAGTGGTAAGTTCTGCATTACCGATAATACTAAAAAGCTGTTTGCACTTAGCTTCATCTACACCGTAGCCTACTAGCTCCTTCATCACTCCGTCCTCACCTATCTTATCCAGCTTATCCAGTGTAGATGTAAATTTCCCTACTGGAAAATCTAGCTGTAATTCATCAACTAGTGCCTCAAGAAACTTACGATGATTCATTTTCACGACGGCATTAGTAAGACCTATAGCTGTAAATGCTTCATTGTATATCTGAATCAGGTCTGCTTCGTGAAGTAGAGACGTACTCCCTATACAGTCTGCGTCACACTGAGTAAACTCTCTAAACCGGCCTTTTTGTGGTCTATCTGCGCGCCATACGGGCTGTATTTGGTAGCGTCTAAATGGAAATGTGATATCATTCCGGTGTTGCACCACAAAACGAGCAAAAGGCACTGTAAGGTCATACCGTAGCCCTAGTTTTGATTCCCCGGGTATCCATCTATCTGGGAATAACGACTTTATTTCGGAGGCTTTGTCCGCCGGCACTTCATTGACAATTTCCTTGTTACTTCTTATTTTATAAAGCAGTTTATCTCCTTCATCGCCATACTTGCCTGTAAGCATACTTAGGTTTTCCAAAGCAGGAGTTTCTAGCGGTTCAAAACCGTATCGAACAAACACTTGGCGAATACTCTGAAGGATAAAATCACGTTTACGCATTACCTCAGGACCAAAGTCCCTAGTGCCTTGTGCGTTAGATGGTTTTTGCATAGGGCAAAGGTATACGAATACAGATTATCGGCCTACCTTTTATAAATGCTATTTGAAATCATTGTTTAGCAAGCGGTAGTTATACTTTTGGATATACATCTTCAGCACATCTAACATTTCCGCGGTATCCTCTGGTCTCTTCGATGCAAGATTTCTGCTATGAGCACTATCTGTCCTATACGCAAATAGTTTTGGCTTTGCTACACCATTCCATTGAAGAGTGAGTGAATCAGAAGTACAGACATATACATTACCGTCATATTGAATACTGTAACCTCTATCACCTTTCAGTAGGTTTCTACCCAAGGACTTGAACTCTTTCTTTCCTGCCAACTTCAATACAGTCGCGTGAATATCGAGGTGCTGAGCCACTGAGGTATCTACCTTAGCATCGAATCTGCCTGGAGAATATAACATCAGAGGAATAGTATATTTCCCCCTGTACGTTGAGTGAGGCTTAGTTTGATTTATAGAAGTGTGGTCTGCGGTGATGATAAATACCGTATTTGTAAACCAACTTTTAGTGCTAGCTGATTTAAAAAACTGACGCAATGCCTCGTCAGTATATCCTACTGACTGATGAATCTCTGAGGTTCCTTTGGGTAGATGTCTATACTTTTCCGGCATTTTATATGGATGATGACTACTCAATGTAAATATTCCAGAAATCCAAGGTTGATTCTGTTGAGTTAATTTTTCAGAAACGTAGCGTAAATACGGTCCATCAAATATTCCCCAGGTACCATCAAAATCTGCTGTGTTGGGATACTGCTGTTTTGCTTGATATTCATCTAAACCTTGTGATAAAAGGAAGGGCTTAAATCCCATCGATAATTCATCCGCGGCGTGGTAGAAACTAGAAAAATAACCAAGTTCCTTTAGTTTAGAAGGCAAGCTTGATAATTCCACAGTACTGTAAAGTGATCCTAGAAGCGGCTGTTTCATAAGTGAAGGGACACCACCATACACCGAGGCTACAGCATCCATACTTCGCAAACCATTGGCATAAGCATTGGTATAATTAATGGAAACATCCATCAGACTATCCAGAAATGGAGTATAGCTAGGTCTACCGGACCTATTTATCTTGGTGTACTCCGCGCCAAAGCTTTCCAACAAAATAATACAAATATT
>DNHN01000047.1 GCA_003485825.1 Bacteroidota bacterium
AAAAGTAAATCAATAACCGCTTGTAAATAACAAGTAATATAGATTAAAGGACTTGGGCGTTCTAGCCCAAGATTTAGAGTTTTCATAGTCAATTGAGAAGGCTTCCGCAAGGAGGCCTTCTCTTATTATGGACTTTTTGTATTTAGATGAGATATGAGGTAACTAATTAATCGAGGAGGGCAGCAAAAGCATAAGAATAAGGCAGCCAGCTTGGCTCATTAAAGTAGTTCAGCTACTTATAGAGAAAACAGCAACAGACGTGTAATTAGATCAACAGTTTCCTATTGTACGGAAAAGACTCTTGATAGAACTTAACTAATCTACTACTTAATTGAAAATTTTACTACCTACACGAATGAGTGTACTGCCATTAGCTACAGCAAGCAGGTAATCTCCGCTCATACCCATACTGAGTGTATCCCAGCCTAAACCAGTTTTATGCTTTTCGAATAAGGTGTTTAAGGACTGAAACTCTTCAGCTACCTGTTTTTCATCATCGGTGTTGGTAGCCATACCCATAAGACCTTTACATTTCACATTGGCCATCTCTCGATATACCGGGGATTCTAGTATAGCCAATAGCTCGTCTTTGTTTAAACCAAATTTAGTTTCCTCATCAGCGATATGCATCTGAAAGAGGAAAGGAATGACTCTATCACATTTTTTCGCCTGTTTATTCACCTCTTTAAGTAATTTAAGACTATCAATACTATGTATGAGATGCACGAAACTTGCAATGTATTTCACCTTATTGGTTTGTAGGTGACCTATCACGTGCCAATTTATATCTTTAGGGAGCTGCGTATACTTATCTACGAGCTCTTGCACTCTATTTTCACCAAAATTCCGATGACCAGTGGCATAGACTTCGTTTAGCTCTTCTAAGCTTCTGTATTTAGAAACTACAACTAATTGAGTATTTCCTATCTCTTGCTCTATTTGTGTGATATTTTTGCTGATATTATTATGCATAGTTTCGTAACAAAAGTAACTCTTGTTTGGTTTATAGTAATCAGTGTGGGATGTAGCCAAGACACAAGTGTACAATTACCAGAGGGAATACTCAGTAAAGACCAGATGGTAGAGGTAATTAGTGACTTACAACTCCTGGACGCAGCTCAAAAATCGGTGTCAATAGATGCGAAAACGCAAGAACGAATGAGAGACACTTCGTATGTTATAGTGTTTAACAAATACGGAACTACAGCAACTCAGTTTGATAGCAGTTTGAGGACGTATGCACGAAACCCATTAATCCTTTCGGAAATTATGGAAGAGGTGGCTAAGAGTATCAATACATTTAAGTAATGCTTTATCCTAAAAATATCGCTGATAAACTTGGATTTGACCATGTGGTGGAGGCAGCTATAGAATGTTGCGAGTCCGAGTTAGGAAAGCAACATTTTACACGTTTAAAGTACAGCAGCAAGCCTGATTTAGTGAACTTATGGCTAGAGCAAACGAATGAAGTCCGAAACATTCTTAGTAAAGGTGAACTGTCATTTTCAGTTTCGTTGGATTTTGACCTTCAGGCAAAAGCGGCACGTATTAAAGGTTTTTTTTATGAAATAGATGTTATACAATCTTTGCAAGATGTGTTACGTACATTGGAAAAAGTAGAAAAGTACTTTGATCAGCAAGAAGATATATACCCTCAGCTATCTCTACTTTTTTCTACCATCGATATAGATTACGGACTAATATCCGATATAGATCAGGTCATCGATTTAGATGGTCAAGTGAAACCGTCTGCATCTCCAGCTTTGAGTAAGATTATTAGTAATATCACTAAATCGGAAAGGGCTATCATAAAAAGCTCCAATTCACTCTTTTTAGAGGCCAAAGAGAAAGGAATGCTGGCAGACACCGAGCTCGGCATTAAAAATGGGAGAGTAGTACTTCCTGTATTATCCGAGTATAAGCGAAAAGTCAATGGAGTACTTATAGATCAATCTGGTACCGGTAAAATATCCTACATCGAGCCACTGGAGCTTGTAACGCTTAACAATGAGTTAGCAGAGCTTCATATCAAAAAAAGGCAAGAAATAGTAGCTATACTAAAACAGCTCACAGCAAAACTAGTCGTTTATTTAGACGATATTAAACGTGGTATTCAGAAACTGGGAGTATATGACTTTATAAGAGCCAAGGCCCGTATCGCGCTAGAGTGGAAGTGTACGATGCCCATAATTGGTACACATACAGAAGCTCGGCTAGCTGTCCATCCGCTATTAGTAGAAAGGTTAAGAGCGGAAAAGAAACAGGCAGTCCCCTTAGATTATGCGTTTAACAAAGATCAGAAGCTAGTTGTAATCTCAGGACCGAATGCTGGTGGTAAGTCCGTTGCATTAAAGACCGTGGGCTTAATTCAGTTTATGCTTCAGAATGGATTTTTAGTGCCTTGTGCTGCAGATAGTAAGTTCCAACTGTTTGACAAGATGTTTGTAGATATAGGTGATAATCAAAGTATAGAGTCAGACCTGAGTACGTATTCTTCGCATCTAAAAGCGGCTAAGCACATCATTAATTTTAGTGATGACACTACTTTAGTGCTCATGGATGAGATAGGTACAGGTACAGACCCCATGTTTGGTGGACCTATGGCTGAGGCGGTTTTGGAACAGATTCATAAAAACAAAGCCTATGGAGTTATTACTACCCACTTTAGCAATATCAAGAATAAAGCAGATAACCTCAACGGCGTTGTTAATGCTGCGATGCTATTTGATATAGAAAATCTACTTCCGCTGTATAAGTTACAAATAGGTCAGCCTGGAAGTTCTTTTGTGTATGAAGTAGCTGCCAATATTGGCCTAAATAAGAAGCTGATAAAACGCGCAAAGGAGCTTACCGATACGAAGCAATATGATTTGGACGTACTATTGGCAGAAGTACAGGGTCAGCAAGAAAAAATAAGAGTAGAGCAACATGAACTGACGAATAAGTTAGCTCATGCAGCATTTATAGAGGGAGAGTATCGGAAGCTTAAAGAACAGCTCGACACTCAAAAGAAGGAGATTATTTCTCAAGCTCAGAAACAAGCAGACGGGCTAATAAAAAATGCGAATAAAGAAATAGAAAAAACGATACGTACGATACAGGAGAGCAAGGCAGATAAGACTAAAACACGTCAGGTAAGAGAGCAATTGGCCACGAAAACTACAATTTCAGAGCCGGAAGCTAAACCGAGTGAGCCTAATTTTAAAATAGGCGACAATGTTCAATTGTTGGATAGCAATACTGTAGGAGAGGTGTTAGAAATAAAACGCAATAAGGTGACACTCCAAGTAGGAGGAATAACGACCAAAACGAGCATTGACAAATTGGTAAAAGTTGGGCAACAGACCGCTAAAAAAGTCAAGAAGTATATCAGTGAAACCTCCTATACCGATAAGCAGACTAGTTTTAGAAATGAATTGGACGTAAGAGGACTACGAACCTATGAAGCGCTGAATGAGATAGACACGATGTTGGATAGTGCTGTTATACTAAGTGTAGGTACTTTACGGGTACTTCACGGTAAAGGGAATGGAATCCTGCGTACGGAGATTCGAAGACACTTGAAAAATCACCCATCGATTAAGCAGATAAGCTATGAAAGAGTAGATCTAGGTGGAGAAGGAATAAGCATTATCGAGTTGGTTTAAGATACGTATCCTAAGCTTGCACTTGCTTGTGAGTATCTCGATGATTATCAGTTAAAGCATTAAAAGTGTATATGAACTCGCTCGTGTAAATGTGCGTACTAACTAACTTTAGTTTTTTGCGGTGCGTAGTGAGCATTTCTTTGAGACTCCTGTTACCTTTGTATCGGTATTGCTAGAGTGTATGCTGTCGTATACCGTGCAAAATCAGAATGCATACTACTCAGAAGAAGATTATGGACGAGTAGCTTAATAATATAAATAACATGAAACAACTTTTCAGATACGGAGATACCAAGGAATTTTATAAAACAGTAGGAAAGAAAGATGCGGCTACTTTTAACGGGGTGCAAGTGCATCCTTATTACAGCACCTATGCTCTTGCGCGTGATGCAGAGTGGACAAGTAGACTTTTTGTATTGGACATGAAAGAGGCGGAAGAAGAGGGTATCGGTACCTTTGTAGATATAAAGCATAAAAGTCCTGCACCCATAGGGTCAGAAGTACGATTCATAGCCACGCTCAAAAGTGTGATACATGGTGAAGTAATTTGCACTATCACGGCTAAAGTAGGAATGAGACTAATAGCAACCATTGAGACGGGACAAAAGATATTAACAGCAGACGAACTAGAAAGTCTAAAAAGAGTAGCGCACAGTGGCTAAAAAGAAACAACGTGAACATAGCATTGCTAAGAATAAACGAGCATATTTTGAATATGCCATAGAAGATACCTATGAAGCGGGCATAGTACTTACAGGAGCAGAGATAAAGTCTGTGAGAGATAAGAAGGTAAGTATCGGTGAAGCCTATTGTTATTTTGACATGGAGGGTATCTTTAAAATAAAAGGTATGCGAATATCTGAGTTTAAGAATGCAGGGTATGTAGGCCAGAACCCTGATAGAGAAAAGCTGCTGCTACTGACCAAAAATGAGCTGAAGAAGATTCAAAACAAATTAAAGGATCAAGGCATGACGGTAGTGCCTATCGAAGTATTTATCTCGTCCAAGGGGTTTGCTAAACTCGAGGTAGGTATAGGAAAAGGGAAGAAGTATCACGATAAAAGAGAGTCACTAAAGGACAAAGACGTGAAACGAGAAATACAACGATACGTTTAATACAAAAAGTTTAATCTAGTGGATGGTACATCTAGATAGCCGTTTATATTTGCAGCGCTAAATGCCACAAGGATATGCTCACGTGGTGAAATTGGTAGACACGCCAGCTTGAGGGGCTGGTGTCCGCTTAGGACGTGCTGGTTCGAATCCAGTCGTGAGCACA
>DNHN01000260.1:0-1028 GCA_003485825.1 Bacteroidota bacterium
GCTATTCAGTTTGATGTAAAACTGAAAGGTACTAAATAAAAAATTTCACAATAGAGCAATTGCGAAAGGCTAAGCTGCGGGATGTATATCTCGCAGCTTTTTTTTGTACAATACTGAGTAAATTATTGTCGTTATCTTTGTGGGATTCAGGTTAGTAGATTATTGTCCTTACCTTTGTAAAAATGAAGAAGTATCTGATATACCTCATACTTGGTTTTTTTGTTTTATCCGGAGTCTCAGCGTGTAAGGCAAAGCATTGTGCAGCCATGCAAGATGATTTGGAAGGGTATAACCATCGCAAAGCAGGAAAGAAAAAAAGGGGAAGGCAAGAAGGCCTTTTTGATACTAAGCAGCGACGTTAATCTTTATTAGGCTGTCGTTTTGCTTTTTTCAAAGCTTCGTTTAAAAGGTACTCTATCTGTCCATTCGTACTCCTAAACTCGTCAGCAGCCCATTTTTCTATAGCTGCCAACATTTTTTCGTCTACACGTAATGCAAATGCTTTTTTTTTGCCCATAGGCTTAGTTTGTTTTTTTTGTAAGGGCTGGATCTCCTGTGCAGGTTCTGGGTATACTACTGACCTCGTGCCTGAAGTTGTAATTTATTCTGTTATCCAACTTTTTTAGTATGATGTACTTTTTCATATTTCTTCGCTTCTACTATTCCATTTCTCTACTATCCTTTGTAGCTCACTTTCTTTTTGAGTTCCAATGAGAAACTTCTTCTTATTTTTTAGCACTATAGCCATACCATTCCTTCCTGAAGTGTTATATACTGTTCCGTACCTTGTGCCTATTCGGATTCCCCATCCACCCACAAAACCATAGTCTAGAACTTTGAGGTTTTCTATTTCGTCCCAGTTTACCTTTTTATTTACGAATGGACATTTTACGGAGATGCCATAGTTGTCTATTTTAGTGGTGAGTTTCCAAAACCAGATGATAGGAAGCACCCCAATTCCAATAACTATCCCTGGCCAAAAAGCAAGATGATTCATAGAACTATTCTCTTGCTGCAGAAAGCTATAT
>DNHN01000260.1:1140-8754 GCA_003485825.1 Bacteroidota bacterium
AGCTTAGACTTATGATCTTAATTGTGAAGTGTTCCCGCGTTTACAATAGGGCTAGCAGCTTTGTCAGAACAAAGCACTACGAGTAGGTTACTCACCATCGCGGCACGTTTGTCGTCGTCTAATTCTACAATTTTCTTAGCACTTAACTGCTTTAGCGCATCATCTACCATGCCTACTGCACCCTCTACTATTTTACGACGAGCAGCGATGATAGCTGTAGCTTGCTGTCGTTGCAACATCGCACTTGCTATTTCCTCTGAGTAAGCCAGATAACTTATACGAGCCTCTATAACCTCAATGCCTGCAATATTTAGCCTACGAGTAAGAGCATCTTCGAGCTTTTCGTCTATTTCTGCACCCCCACTTCTAAGTGTGAGATGATTTACCTGTCCAGTATCCTCATCTTCAAAATCATCATATGGGTAGTGACCTGCTAGTTTCCGGATGGCTGCTTCACTCTGTATATTCACAAAGTTTTGATAATCATCTACATCAAAGGCTGCACGAAAGGTTTCTTTTACTTTCCAAACGACCACAGCACCTATTTTGATAGGATTACCTAGGCTGTCATTTACTTTGATAGGCGGAGTATCTAAGTTGCGCACGGAGACTAATCTTTTGTTTTTTGAAAAAAGGATTGATAAAGAAGAACCCATTTTCGCGCACTGTTCCTTTGTAAGCTCCGAAGAGTGTAAGTACTCTACTGCCGTTTGGACTTATAGCAGTGAGACCAATAGATATAAATATGAAGGTCAAAGCGGCTAGAATGATAATCACAGGATTTTTTAGCATTAAGCCCAAGACTACCCACCCTATTCCTAAGATAAGCATAAGGAGTAAGCCTACGTAGCCACTCATCGGTTTGAAGGTTGATTCAATTTTTTTCATTTGGATTAGTTATTTAAATGATATTAAAATGATGTCATAAATATATCAAATAAAGTAGCTGTAACTCCTATTTATTCAGATGAATAATCCATTCGTAACGATGAACGATTTATTTTTCTGTGTCCATACTCCCTAAAATAGAACCATTGAACGAAGTAGGTGTTACTATAGTATGTTCGGACTATTTAAAAAGAAATCAGAAAAAGAAAAGCTAGAAGACCAATACGAGAAACTTCTGTCGGAGGCTCATAAGCTAAGTACTGTAAACAGGACGGCCTCTGATGCTAAAGCTGCTGAAGCAGATGCTATCTTGAAGAAGATTGAGGCGATGGATTAAAGTCACATTAAGCACTTTGATTAGGCTTAGGCTCTTTTGGAAGGTAAGGTTTACAATTCTGTAAACTTCTTGTGTAAGACGTCATTCAGCTCCTCTGCATGGGTATACACCGCAAAGTGACCGCCTTGAATGAAAGCGTCCGCTTGGCTTCTGCTTTTTGTAAATATTCTATCCTCTTGTGAGTGAATGTGGTAGGTAGAGGTTTGAGTTTTTACTCCTTTACAGTTTGCTATCTGCGTCATTGCCCATTTGATATGGCGAGGAGTAGCAGTGCCAAAACAAGACTTTAATACTGTTTCATCCTCTTTAGTATTCAATGAAAATGCATACCGAACAAAAACAGTTGGCTTAGCCAATAAGAACGCAGGCATAAGGCCGATCAAATTGAATCTAGCCGCGTACTCAAAATACCAAGGTTTTTCATTCTTGCTTTTGATTGTAGAAATGAGAATTAGTTCCTTCACAGGAAGTATAGCCGCAATCTCTTGAGCTACTATACCTCCAAAACTCAGCCCAACCAGAATAGGGTTCGGGTGGTTTATTTTCTCAGTCATGCGAGCGGCATAAGACGTTAAGCTTTCATTCGCAGTATTCGCTATCCAACCTAAATGTGTGTGGTTCTCTGGAAAGTTGATTCTAGAAAACACACGCTCATCAGCGCCTAAACCGGATAGTATGTAGGTATGATTTTTCAAGGTAAACTATAGTAATCATTAGTATTGAGAAACTCAGGGTATCCACCGTAAAATCAAAACCTCAAATCCTCGGACTTTGATCGGAATGATGTTACTCGAAATTCAACATGCTGCCAAACAAGTCTTTGAATTCTAGCCCTTCATCCAACTGATTTTTACTGAGTTTAGAGTATTCTGATAATCCATGAAGCACAAACTCCATCCAGAGATGCTTTTCTAATGGACGGGCATCTGGCATATTTTCATCTATGAAAAGAGCTAGACCATCTATACTATTGAGTATGCGTTGGTATTCTTTGTCACTAGCGTCATTAGTCAGTTCTAGCGTTTTTCCGCGCTCAAACCAGCCAGTAATACGGCTGAAAGCATTTTCTATTTCGTTGCCTTCTGAATCCTTACTTTTTAATCGCTCAGGATTTTCGAAGTGCTGTATGAACTCCGCTCGTATGGCTTTGCCAATAAGCTGATGTGCTACGTTAAGTGGTCCTTCTTGTTCACCTTCGTAGACCATTTCAATTTTGCCGGTGATGGCAGGGATGATACTCACTAAGTCACTGATACGCACAAGTGATTTTTTATCTCCATTGATGGTCACACGTCGTTCTACGCCACTGTATATGTTTTCCAGTGCAGTGATAGCTAGACGAGCAGACACACCAGACTTGGCATCTACAAACTCACTGGTTCGTGCTTCTATTACGAGTCTTTCTATGAGCGTAGGTATTAAGTCGTGCATTACTACCACTTTTTCCTTGTCCGTGTCTCGTTTGGCTTCCTGAGCGGTGATAGACTTACTCATAGCTAGGGTTTTAGGATAGTGAGTTAGTATTTGACTTCCTATTCTATCTTTTAACGGAGTTACTATGCTGCCTCTATTCGTATAGTCTTCTGGATTAGCAGTGAATACAAACTGAATATCAAGAGCGAGTCTCATCTTAAATCCACGAATCTGAATATCGCCTTCTTGAAGAATATTGAATAAAGCTACTTGTATTCTAGGTTGTAAGTCTGGTAACTCGTTTATTACGAATATGCATCTATTTGCTCGAGGAATAATACCGTAGTGAATTACGCGTTCATCGTTATAACTGAGCTTTTCATTGATGGCTTTTATCGGATCTACATCACCTATTAAGTCTGCTACGGATACATCTGGAGTAGCAAGTTTCTCTACATATCTTTCATCTCTATGTAACCAAGCTATTGGGGTGCTATCACCAAGGTCTTTCACTTGTTGCTTACCATAGTAGGAGAGAGGAGCAAGAGGCTCATCATTGACTTCACTGCCTGCTATATATGGGATGTACTCGTCTAAAAGACCAGTGAGCTGACGAGCCATCTTAGTCTTAGCTTGTCCACGAAGTCCGAGTAGATTTATACTGTGTCCAGATAGGATCGCACGTTCAAAATCGGGTACTACAGTATTCTCATAGCCCAATATTCCAGTGAATATTGGTTCTTTTGCGGCTAGGCGTTTCCTAAGGTTTGCCTTGAGTTCTTCTTTAATATTTTTGGCTTGGTAGCCGCTAGCTTTCAGTTCGCCTAATGTTGTTGGTCTTGTCATTATTATCTTTTTTCGTTGCAGTTAACCTTTTGTCATCTTGAGTGGTGATTTTCAGTTCGAGTGTTCTGAGAGATCAGAATGTATCGAGAATTGAATCAATCAATGCATCGAAGGATGACAAAACGCTTTACATTCTCTTTCTCTTGTTTTTTGCGTAATCGGTAAAGACTATTTCTCCCAGTCCTTTCAGTCCAGTATAGAATGCTTTACCGTTATTGGTTTCTGTAAATTCTTCTACAAACTGCTGTAAGTATGGGTCTTCTGCTATCATAAAAGTAGTAATAGGAATGCCCAATCTACGACAGGCCGCAGCTTCGTTGTAACATTTATTTACTATCTTTTTGTCTAGTCCAAAGCTGTTTTTATAGTACTTTATTCCTTCTTTTAGGCAGCTAGGCTTACCATCAGTAATCATGAAAATCTGTTTGTTTGGATTTCGTTTTCTACGAAGGATTTCTCTAGCCAGTTGAAGTCCTGCGACCGTATTGGTATGGTACGGACCTACTTTGAGGTATGGTAAATCTTTCAGTGAAATCTGCCAAGCGTCATTTCCAAAAACGATAATGTCTAGTGTGTCTTTAGGAAACTGAGTTTTGATATACTCAGCGAGAGCTAGAGCTACTCGTTTGGCAGGAGTAATTCTGTCTTCACCATAGAGTATCATACTGTGACTGATGTCTATCATCAGTACTGTGCTTGTTTGTGTTTTGTAACTTTTTTCGTTTATCACCAGGTCGTCAGTGGTCATCATTCCACTGTCTCCATGATTGAACTGAGCATTTTTTATACTCTCAGTAAGTGCTATTTGATCTAAATTATCGCCGTATTGGTAACTCCGCATATCCGCGGTGTTTTCGTCACCTATACCTGTAAATTTGGTCTTGTGATTTCCTTTTCCGCTTTTTTTTAGTTTACCAAAAACCTCTTCAAGGGCATTTTTACGAATAGCTTGCTCCATTTTGGAGGTAATCTCAAATTCGCCTGTACGATTGTTCTCATCCATATAGCCTTTACTTTTAAGGTCTTGGATAAAATCCCCCATGCCGTAATCCGAACTGGTAATGTTGTGCTGTTTATCTAGCTCATTCATCCAGTCCATAGCCTCTGACATATCTCCGCTGGTATAGAGTAATAGCTGTTTCAGTAGGTCCAGCAGATTCTCAAAGTTGCTGCCGTCTACCTTGCTGGGTATATATTTTGAAAATTGAAATCCTAACACTCGTGTAAAGGTAACAAACAGAGGTTAAATGGGTTTGTTCGAAGTATTAAGTTTTCATTCGACCTACCTTCCAAGACCATGCTATAAAGAGTGGTTGTACGAGTATAAGCCTGACCCAAGCAAACCACACCGGAATGCAAAGTCCATCTTTCACGCAGCTGCCTATTTGAATGAAATAGATGTGTGAGGGTACGAGTACTAAAAGGAGTAGGATAATGCCATGCGTAGCTAGTTTGGTGTATTGCGGTATGAATACCAATACTCCGAGTGCCAATTCTACTATACCAACCAGCAGATTAAGTAGGATAGGAGCAGGCAGGTAGTCTGGAATGAGGGGTAGGTAGAAGTCTGGATTGAAAAAATGGTTCGCTCCTGCGAATAGGTAAAATATACCAAGACCTCTATGTAGCCAACGGTTTATGAAAGCTTCCATTTATAATCAGTGTGTACTTTTTTGAGAATAAGAAAAAATGGAATCCACCAGATAAAATCGTTGGTAAGGAGCGTGTAGATAAACGCGAAAGGAACATTGCCTTGTGCATAGTTAATCATAAAACCGATGGGGCCAAATAGTTTGCCCAAGAAACCGACTGCTACGATAGGCCAGTGACGCATAGGATCATACGATGCCCACCAATAGCCAAGTCCGTAAACGCCTATGACCATCCCCATTCCTTGCCAAACCATAGGATGATTAAGAGGTTCCATACCTACGAGGTTAAAAAAATGATCGGGGAGTAATACTACCCATGCACCCCATAGAATATTATAAATAGCTGCGAGCTTCAGTGTAAGTTTCATCCATCTTCTAACAAATGAAGGGAAGTATGGTTGTAAATACCACAATTATATCAGATCATCTATGGATTGAATGATATGAGTGTTAGAGGCTGTGGGTTTAAACAGAGGCGTAAATGAATAGTTAGCTAAAACTATCTGGACAGCTTATTGACTGAGCTCAATATTGAAAGTAGAACCTACATTTGGTTCACTGTGCACCCAAATTTTACCATTATGACGTTGAATAAACTCTTTACATATTAGTAGACCAAGACCAGAACCGGTTTCTGCATTGGTCCCTTGTGTAGATTTGGAAGTAGCTTCATTGAATAGATTTTTTTGAGCTTCTTCAGTCATACCTATTCCATTGTCTGTTACAGAAATTTTTAAGTTGTCATCGATGCGATGTGCCTCTATAGATATCTCGCCATCTTTTCGCGTAAATTTAATAGCATTTGAAAGTATATTTCTGACCACGGTGTTTATCATGTTTTGGTCCGCAGTTATATTTAAATTTTCATCTACATTACAGTTGAGCTTTATGTTTTTCTTTACTAAGTTAGGCTCCAAAATATGTATCGTATTTTGAATGGACTCATCCAGATTAAATTCGGTTATTTGAAAGTCAATTGAGCCGGTCTGCATTCTCGCCCATTCCAGTAAGTTGTCAAGAAGATTAAGCGCATATTTGTTTTATATTCCATATGATTGATAGAGGCTGGGCACCTCTTTTAGTGGTGAGGAAACATAGATAAATGATATTGAGCAGAAAGGCTTCTTCAGCTCAGAATATGATTAATCCAACGCTTCTAACAATACTCCACAAACATCCTTAATCTGATCCTCAGTCATAATTAAAGGCGGGGAGATTCTTAGGCACTCCAGGTTATACAGAAACCAGTCGATGATGACTCCACGTTCTATGCATCGTTTCATGGTGCGTTCTACTTCTTCGAAAGAGTCTAGCTGTACGGCCAGCATCAGACCTTTACCGCTTATTCTATTTATTTTAGGGTGGACGAGTAGTTCGCGGAAGAGTGCTTCTTTTTCTGCTACTTCTCTCATCAGGTTGCTTTTCGTCAGAAACTTCAGCGCAGCATTGCCAGCCGCACAGCTCACCGGGTGCCCGCCAAAGGTAGTTATGTGTCCAAGTATAGGATTATCGCTCAGGCTAGCCATTATAGCTTGAGAGGAGATGAAAACGCCTATTGGCATTCCGCCGCCTAATGCTTTTGCACTAAGGAGAATGTCTGGTACCACGTTGTAGTGCTCAAAGGCATAAAGCTTTCCTGTGCGGCCTACACCTGTTTGTATCTCGTCAAAAACCAGTAGTGTTCCTGTCTCATTGCACTTTTTACGGAGTCCATTTAAAAATTCTTGGCTAGCAGGTACGTAGCCTTTTTCAGCTTGTATAGGCTCTATGAATACTGCAGCCGTTTGCTCATCTATTACATCTAAGGTATCCAGCTGATTAAAGTCTGCAAAATGGATGTTTGGAAGCAACGGTTTGAACGGGCCAGAGTAATACTCGTCACTCATCATACTGAGAGCTCCACTAGTACTGCCGTGGTAGGCATTACGCATCGCCACTATCTTACTTCTACCTGTGTATTTTTTGGCAAGTTTCATTGCACCTTCTACCGCTTCACTGCCACTATTTAGGAAATAGAAAGACTGTAATTTGTCTGGGAGTAGCTTGGCCAGTCTTTTGGCTAATTTTACTTGTGGTCCTATCACATATTCGCCATATACCATTTGATGGCTGTATTTGTCTACCTGTTTCTTTATGGCTTTGGTTACTTGCTTATTGTTATGACCAATGTTATTTACTGCTATTCCGCTAATAAGATCCACGTATGGCTTATCATTTTTGTCATAGAGGTATATTCCTTTACCACGCACGAATTCGTACATGGGTGGAGTAGGAGAGGTCTGGGCTAGGTTTTGTAAAAATGATTTTTTGATGCTTCGAAGATAAGGATTATTGTAGGAATAGGTCTCAAGACGTGATCTTACAGGGTGTAAAAAAATGTATCAGGGGTATTTTGTCACATGGAGTGTTTTTCGACTATAGGAGAAAAATGTATCAGGGGTGTTTTGTCACAAGGAGTGTTTTTCGAGCTTAGGAGAA
>DNHN01000299.1 GCA_003485825.1 Bacteroidota bacterium
CTTCATACGGATATTACTCATCCCTTTATATGTCAGTCTCTCTTGGGATATGCCACTCACTACTAAGTAATCATTTATGGCCTTAGCGCGCTTAAAACTTAGCTCCATATTATACCTGTGCTGTACACTATTCATCGGTCTACTTAAGGGATAGTTCATATGGCCCTGTATTTCAATATAGGCTTTTTTCTCACGCTGCATGATAGCGAGTAGTTTATGTAATTCCGGAGTACTCTCTGGGCGTATCTCGTCACTGTCTGTAAAGAAGTATATGTTTTGAAATGTAAACTTGCCAGTAACCGCCACCTGTGGCAGTTCTAGTATATAAACCAGCGTATCTATGGGTTTATCTATATCTTCAGGAGGAATAGTAAAGTAAGTACTTAGGTAGTTTGGTGCAGAAGCCATGATGTCTAACTCCTCTCCAAGCAGACTAAACGCCGCAGATATACCCGATTTCCCGGTACTACTAAATTTCATTTCTAAGTCCTTGTAATCAAAACCTAAACTCGCATTAATGGGTTTCTTGGTTTTCTTATCCAGGGTCTTTATGACTATCCACTTCGGTGGGTTTAAACTGGACTTAATATCGGTTTCGTATACAAAAAAAATCTTTGCTCGCCTGTTCGCTTCGTGCTTCTCAGAAATGATTTGTGACTCCCCAAAACTTTCCATTTTAATAAATCTAGCAGGCACTCCTATTTGTTCCAGCACAGCGGCAGCCCTGAGTGCTCTGTTATTTGCTAAAACAATATTGTATTCATCTGTTGCAAAGCTATCGGTATGTCCCTCTACATATATCTCTTTAATATTAGTACCTCCGATTTCCAGAATCTTCGAAGTGAGCTGAGCCTTCTGCTTGCCATCTATTTCATAGCTATCTGAGTCAAAGTATATATATAACTCCTCGGAAGTAAGCGAATACAATTGCGCAGACAAAGAATGTCCGAAAAGCGTTAAAAAGAAGAACAATATATATTTATAGCTAACCAAAGAATAAGTAAAATGATATGTGCGAAGTTAAAAGTAAAACGCAAAAAAAAGTCCTGACCGTATAGATCAGGACTAAATTTCAAAGATTAAATACTAAACTACTACTTATGATGAAAATTATTAACCATATGTATCTTGCGACACTTCAAGTAATTTGCGAAGAGTATGCCAAACACTTTACCGCTGACAGTCAACATATTACAAATATTTATTTACCGTAAAAGCTCCAAAAAATGTACAACAATTCCCTTAACGAGACAGAAGAATGACGTACAAGTGGGCTTTATACCACCACCCTTCCTACGCTCGGAAATAAAAAATAGACGCAACTGGCGTCTAGATACTGGACTCCTAAAAATGATTTGTGATAGTAATCATTTGCGAATAGTGAACTAACTTTTTAAAGCAAGTTTTACTCAAAAGAGGAAATTGAAACTGATGAAAACAGAAACTAGACTACGACATTCCAGTCAGGTCTATTCGTATTTTTCAGAAATTTGTGATCATCCAAAGAATCTTTGATAGCCTTCACCGGACTAAAGTCTGAAGAATACACTTCATAAGTAGCATCATCTATGGTCACCTTCTGTATGTACGTAATAGCAGCTGCCGTACCCGTAGCAAACATACATTGTACCTTTCCAGATTTTAGATCATTTTCAAAACGTTCTGCTGTTATGAATTCTTCACTTGTTTCTAAACCTTCACTCTCTGCGAGTCTGAGTACTGTATCTCTGGTAATGCCTTTCAAAATACTATCGTGCATAGACGGAGTATAGAGTACGTTATTCACCACGTAAAAGAAATTGGCACTGCCCAGTTCCTCTAAAGAAAACTGATTGGTAATATCTGTCCAAAGAATCTGATCGTAACCTAAGTTTTTAGCTTTTTCGGACGGATAAAATGATGCAGCGTAATTACCTGCAGCCTTAGCATAGCCCACACCACCCGTAGCGGCACGTCGGTACTTTTTCTCCAGTACTATACTTAGCGACTTGGTATAATAAAAACCTACAGGACAAGCGATTACAATAAACTTATACCCCTTACTTGCTATCGCACGTAGCGTGTTGTCTGAGCTTATCATAAAGGGCCTGATATACAATGAACCTTGAGCTCTAGTCGGTATCCATTCTTTCTGTAACCGCACAAACTCTGACATACCGTCCACCATAGCCGCTACATCGATCTGAGGCATCATCATGCGTTCTGCACTTTTATTCAGCCTGTCTAAGTTATCTTTTAATCGGAAGATGTTTACGTCCCCGTTTTCGTTTTTGTATGCTTTCAGTCCTTCAAAAATTGCCTGACCATAGTGTAGTACTGAAGTAGCAGGATGCATTTGCAATGGCTTCAGAGGCTCTATAGTAGGCTCTCCCCAGCTATTCCCATCATAGTCCATAACTAACATATAGTCGGTAAATGTCTTCCCAAATTCGAGATTATCAAAATCAATATCAGAAACATTAGACTGAGCAACTGGACTTATATTCATATTCTGCAAATAAAACCCCTCGCAAACAATATCACTTACAATCTGTCCAATACTTTAGGTTATATATCTAAAATATAAATAGAGAAACTAAACGGTCTAAAAATTGGAGGGAAATTGAAAAAATATGTGTTGCTTTGCTTCAGTGAAAGAAGTAGAAACAGCAGAAATCAACTTGCTATTTAAATCTTTGGTAGTACTACCAGAAGATAGAGCTACTCCAGCTCCCGCTATAAATAGGGAAGTAACGACAGAAAAAAAAGTGGATTTTCTCAAGTCAGAGGAAACCAAAGTGGAAACCCCAACAGCGTCTAAACCATCTGTAATCGAAACACCTGCACCCAAAGAAAACTCCTCTGCCGCAGAGGACCCCGAAGCGGTTTATGTTCAGCATCCAATCGTGATTCTCACAACTCCAGAATTGAAAAAAGCATACCTAAATCCAGGAAGTAATTTCCTCAAAACGTTAGATGCTCTAAGCGTTCAACAGCTATCAAAACATCTAAACACCGATCGCTCAATACTTAAAAATGCCAACCACTACACCTGTATTTGGAGTATCGGTTTAGACATACAAACAGAAAAAAAGATACTTAGTGCAGGCCACGAAAACCTATTGTGCTCACCTGACTTTAATTCACTCAAAACCACTGAGGAAAAAAAGGCCATGTTTCTCCCATTAAGAGAGTTCCTTGGTGCTAATTCGGAACTTATTTCCAAATTATAGACAAATTCATGACACTGCGCTCACTTTGAATTTAATAAATCCCTTGATTTATCAAGGCCCCAGCTCAAAATTCAAGATGTGGCAAGCTATTTGATACCTTTACTAT
>DNHN01000030.1 GCA_003485825.1 Bacteroidota bacterium
CTCCGGTGTAAAGTACTTTTGGATCATCTTTATCAATTACTAGGCACCTAGTTCTGCCACCTATGTTATCTGGACCTTTAAATTCCCATTGCAATGGCCAGTCTGCTTTAAACTTATTTCCTGATTGTGATGCTATGTCAGTACGAACTGCGGCAACATCTGCTGGATTTACCATACCCGTAGCTTTATCAGCTCTTAATTTGGTAAGGTATTGAGCATATCCCGAAGCTCCTTGTACCTCAACGGCACGCGGGCTATATGTTTTTTCAGGACTTAAGAGACTAAAGGACACTGCAACTACTATGAGTAAGCTAGCTGCAAAGGTTGAAAGTATTATTTTTCTATTCATTGTTACGTTATACTTATATTCAAAAATTGAACACACAAATTTAGTTTTTGATTTAAGACTATCAAGCATTAGTTAATGAAGGGTTATATTTAGTTGAGTAGCGTAGGATTTATGGCTTTCGTTTTCCGAGGATATACGAGGTGTATATAGATGTAAATGCCTTATTGTTAGCTAAGTGCAATATTTCTAACTCGCCTGGGAAATAGTCAAAACGCATCCCTGTTTCCCATCGCTGAAAATAAAAAGAATGATTCCAATTTATAGAGAAATAGGTGGCGAAATGTAAACCAGGTCTAAAGCTGAGCTCGTTCATACCCGCAGTCCAATTGGCCGGGCCATATATTGAATCTTGATTTGTTATAGTTTCAGGGCTTTGAGGCAGAATTATTGTGCCGCTATTTTCTTGCAAGTTATTTTCATAACCTATATAATATGGCTTTAGGATGCCTAAGCTAGGACCAATGCTAAACCCCCAAAAAGCGGAAGGCTTACTCGCTTTGGTATGCCCTATCTGTTTGGTGGCAGAATAACTTAGTCTTACTACAGCAGCGGCATTCAATTTACCGTATACGTATGATTTGGGGTTCACGTATCTTTTATTTTGCACCTTCGTTTCTCTTGCGTGTTTTACGGTTTGAAAGCTTAGGTTGATCCGTTGATTTTTTACAAGAGATGTTGGTGTGGCAAGTACGTTTAGTTCTCCTCCTACGCCATTAGTAGCTAAAGTAAGTCCTCCCGATACTCCGCCGACTGTCAGAGACTGTGCATGGACGCTCGCAGTTAAATGTACGAGTCCTACCATGAGTAGACTTCGTATAACTTTTTTCGCGTTTATATATCCTCGCACACCGTAAAAATAGCAAAATTGAATGTACTTTGCTTTTCAAAAGCAAAAAAATGACATCAGAAGTATCTTATCAAGGGAATCTCAGGACCTCATGCACTCACTTAAAGTCTGATTCATCTATCGAAACAGACGCACCTACAGATAACAATGGCAATGGACTACGATTTTCACCTACAGATCTAGTCGCTACTGCATTGGCGTCATGTATGATTACAGTAATGGGCATTCGAGCTCATAAGAGCAAGATTCCTTTTGCAGATATAACAGCAACGGTCCTAAAGGTTATGGGCACTGATCCTAGGAGAATAACAGAAATTCAAGTGGAAGTAGTGGTGGGAGATGATTGGAACGAAAACCAACGTAAATTGATGGAGCAAGTGGCACTAAACTGCCCTGTAGCTCAAAGTCTGAGTCCGGAACTCATCCAAAATGTGAGATTTGTGTACACGAATTAGGTGCTGAAAACATCAAAATAGTCGCATGATAACTCGTATGTGTTATTCTTGTTTTTCGAATGAGATTCGCGGCATCGAGATACGGTGACGATAGCCTGAGATAGATTCACAGTCCTGTGTGTGTTTTTGCAATGATGCTACGACTTTAGTAGTACCTAGTTTCAGTCCGTAGTTGAAAATTGCTGAAGGGTAGTCAAGCGGGATAGTTGTAAAAGTATCCGCCTAAGAGTGCGCTCCTGAGATTAGACTATCCTACTGTAGAAACTTGTGGAGTAGACAATGAGCTTACTCCTGGGCAAGCATCTCTAGACCGGCACGATGAGAATAAGGCACTAATGAATAATACTATGGCGAATAAAGATAAGATTTTTTTTGTGTTCATTTTTGTATTTACTATTGTGATATACTTACTTAAACGTAAGTGACACGTGTATAGTGCAAAGTAAAGATATTATAGAGGTTTTAGAAAACTCTGAAGCAATAAGCTTTATGAATAGTCATATCAAGGAGGATGTGGCTATGCTTTCACTGAAATACCAGGGTAAAGTAGCATATAATATTACCGTGTGCTTACAATTAATGACTATTTACAAGAAAGCACGAAAAAAACTGCCCACTTTTTGGCAGCATAAATTAGCGTTAGATGCTCGAAGCTATGAGCAGTCTAGCTCTGAAGCCGTGGCAGCGTATAAAGCTACCTTTATTTCTGGGGATACACTTTTGGATATTACTGGTGGACTAGGAGTAGATTCCATGGCATTGTCAGAAGGGTTTTCTAAAACAGTGGCCGTGGAGCAAAACAAAGAACTACACGCCTTAGCATCCTATAATGTGTCGAAACTAAACCTGTCTATTGAGCGCATCTTGGGAGACGGTGTCGCCTATCTATCTCAGGGAAAAGTGAGTTGGCTGTATGTAGACCCAGATAGAAGATCAGGGGTGAAGCGCTCGGTAGACTTGAATTATTTGTTGCCTAATGTCATAGAATTACTCCCATTGGCGCAGAGCCAAGCGGATCAGATATACCTAAAATTATCTCCACTGTACGATGTCAAAGAGGCCTATAGGCAGTTTACTGATTTGAGAGAAATACACTTAATAGCAGAACGAGGGGAGATGAAGGAAGTGGGTTTAGTGCTCGGTAGCCTTGGAGATAAAGAGTGTCAAGTACACCTAGTGGATGTAGCTTCTGGTTTTCAGAATGTACTGCCGTGGTCAGTATTAGGAATTACCGCAGCCAGATTAGAATATCACGGACAGCACTATATGCATATACCTCATGCAATCGTATCTAAAGCCGGTGCTGCTCAATACTTCAGTGGCAGTGGTGTGAGTAGGCATAAGGAGTTTGAACTGTTTTTTTCGGATAGCACTGTCAGTGCAGGGTTTAGAAATTTTGAGCTAGTCCATCACGGAAGTATGAGCCCAAAGAGTTTGCGGAAGACGCTTCAAAACCGTGGAATAAAAACGATCAATATTTTGCTTAAAGGAAGTAATGAATCAGCACATCTTTGGCACAAAAAACTAGGTACTAGCGACGGAGGAGAGCACTACGTGGTACTGTGTGCAGGGAAAAATAAAGAGGCGTTTGTAGGAAAGCTTATTTCTTAAGCTTGGACTTTATGAACCCTTCTAGTGCAGAAACCATACTTGGGTGATCAGGAGATGGAGCAGGTATAGAATTGGTTAGCCCAGCTTCTGCTAACGCTTGGTCAGTGCTTTTACCCCAGCCCGCGATAGCTTTATCTGCTTGCTCAAAATCCGGGAAATTGGCAAAGAGAGAAGAAATTCCCTGTGGGCTAAAAAACACAAGAATATCATAATACACACTTGCTAGTCCAGATAAATCCGAATTTACAGTGTTGTACATAATAGCTTCAGTGTGCGTAATGTTCATTTCAATCAAGTAATTAGGAATCACTTCGTTGCGTATGTTCGAACAGGGAAACAGGAAGTTTAACGCTTTGTGCTTTTTTAGCAACTCTAGGAATGACGTATCCGTGCCTTTGCCTACAAACATCTTACGTTTGCGGAGTTGAGTGTATTTTTGAATGTAAAGAGACACTCCTTCATTCGTACAAAAGTACTTCATGGTAGCAGGTACTTCTACCTTCATTTCTTCCACTATTCTAAAGAAGTGATCTATCGCATTTCTGGAGTTAAATATTACGGCATTGTGATCTAGGATACGTAGCTTTTGCTTACGTAAGTCTCGTGCAGGCACACCTTGTACCTCTATGAATGGATGAAAATCAACCTTGACTCCATACTTTTCTGTAAGTACGTCGTACACTGTTTTTTTACTCCCTGGATGGGGTTGCGAGATTAGAATACTTTTTACGCTCAATATATATAAATCCTCTTAGCTATTCACAAAAAG
>DNHN01000265.1 GCA_003485825.1 Bacteroidota bacterium
TTAGTGTTAACGGAGGGGCTTTTTTAAGTTGTCGTTTTTTTAGGTGACTGAAGTTTTGCATCAAGTCTATACCTACCGGAAACTCTTTTATAGGAAAAAATCGATCATTCGTTTGGAGCACTATACTCCCGCGATAACCACCTACAGTATCTACATTTCGCAAGTCAGCGGTGACCACCATATACGCGGTAGAATCTACTGGAAGAGTGATAGGTAGATTTCCTACAGTTACAAAAGGAACGGAGGACTTGGCACTTGAAATTACAATATCATTGTACCCGTCATTAAAAAACTTGACCGTATCGATGATAACTTGACCCGTTAATTGTGACCCCCAACCAAAGTGATTTACATCCATCATCAAATACCCAAACTCACCTTTGTAGTACCTGTTAGGAGATCTGTCCGTTACAGAAACTACATTGGCAACAAAACTTAAGTCTTTCTGAAAACCGTCGGAATAGTTGCCACGTATGTACACCCATTTATTTACCTCTCCTTTGATATTTTCCGGATTGAAATCTACGGTAATTAATCCTTTCTCACCAGGAGCATACACCTCTTTATCACTACTCAAATTAGTACATCCACAAGCCGCTTCTAGCCCTTGTATTATAAAAGAATTTGCACTGGTATTGGTAAACTTATAGGTGACTGTTTTGATTCCTCCTTCAGCTTGTATTATCCCGAAGTTAAAATCTGTATTTTCAAAAACAATCTCATCCAATGCAACCTGAGCCATAGTCAATGCTGAACTAAAAGCTAGTATAAAAGCGATAAAAAACCTGTATTTCATATATTATCTCAAATAAAACTTCATTGTGGTAAGTAATCTAGTTAGTTAGATGAAATGTTTATAAAAAACGTTGCCCACGTTTAAAAATCTATCTTTACTTTCGCTTAGTGAGCAATGATATTTTAGACAGCACATCTGAGGGGTTTTCAGACCAAGATAGAGACATAGAAAAGGTGCTTAGACCGATTTCTTTTGACGATTTTGCTGGACAAGATAAAATTCTGGATAACCTAAAAATTTTTGTAGAAGCTGCCAATCAAAGAGAAGAAGCGTTAGACCATGTTTTGCTTCACGGCCCTCCAGGCCTCGGAAAAACTACCTTAGCAAATATTATCGCCCAAGAACTGAACAGTAATATCCGTATCACAAGTGGGCCCGTACTCGAAAAACCAGGTGATTTAGCAGGGTTACTTACTAATCTAGATGAGGGTGATGTACTCTTCATAGATGAAATACACCGCCTCAGTCCTGTAATCGAAGAGTACCTCTATTCAGCGATGGAGGACTACAAGATTGATATCGTGTTGGATACAGGACCAAATGCTCGAAGTGTTCAAATTGGAATCAGTCCATTCACACTAATAGGCGCTACTACACGCAGTGGATTGCTCACGTCTCCGCTTAGGGCTAGATTTGGGATCACCAGCAGACTAGAATACTACGACACCTCATTATTAGCGAGCATAGTAGAACGGAGCAGTGGAATATTGAATATGCCCATTGATCACAAAGCTGCCATTGAAATTGCCGGACGTAGTCGAGGTACTCCACGTATAGCAAACGCTCTTCTTCGTAGAACTAGGGATTTTGCTCAGATAAAAGGAGACGGTACTATATCCTTAGCAATAGCTAAAATAGCATTAGATGCATTAAATGTGGATGCCCGTGGCTTGGACGATATGGATAACAGAATTTTAAGTGCAATCATTGATAAATTTAAAGGTGGACCTGTAGGCATCAATACCATAGCCACAGCCGTGAGTGAAGAAGCCGGTACCATAGAGGAAGTATACGAACCATTTCTGATCAAAGAAGGTTTTCTACAGCGAACTGCAAGAGGGAGAGAGGCTACGGAACTGGCTTATAAACATTTGGGTAAGGTAAACCTAAAAGGCAACAATCCTGGCCTATTTTAAGTTATGGATGTTCGACAACATCATACGAATACGGTTAAAGACATCGCCAATAAACTAGGATTTGACTTTTGTGGGATAAGTAAAGCGGGTAAACTAGAGGATGAAGCGAACCGGTTAGAGAATTGGCTCAATAAGGGGTATCACGGCAAAATGAAATGGATGGAAGGTCATTTTGACAAGCGAGTGGACCCGACCCAATTAGTACCAGGTGCTAAATCAGTTATTTCCTTACTCTTTAATTACTACCCAGAGGACAATTTTGATAAGCATCATTTAAAAATATCTAAGTATGCTTATGGACAAGACTATCACTACGTTATCAAGCATAAACTAAAGACTTTTGTCAACCAAATAGAAGAGCATATTGGAGCAGTGGAAGGAAGGGTTTTTATAGATTCTGCGCCAGTTCTAGATAGAGCTTGGGCCGCGAAGAGTGGATTAGGTTGGGTAGGTAAGAATAGTATGCTCATCACAAAATCAAAAGGAAGCTTCTACTTCATCGCTGAGCTCATCCTTGATATTGACCTCTTGGCTGATTCACCGACTACTGATCACTGCGGTACGTGTACGGCATGCATAGACGCTTGCCCCACGGAGGCCATCGTGCAAGATAAAATAATAGACAGTACCAAATGTATCTCTTACCTGACCATTGAGCTTAAGGAAGAGATTCCGTCGTCTTTTAAAGGACAAATGGAGGGATGGGTATTTGGTTGTGATATCTGCCAAGACGTTTGTCCATGGAATAAATTTGCACATCAGCATAACGTGCCTGAATTTAATCCCAATAAAGACTTTGGAAGTGCTGCACAATCAGAATGGCAAGAACTAACTGAGGAAGTATTTAAACGGGTATTTAAAAAATCTGCCGTAAAGCGAGCAGGTTTTATAAAATTAAAACAGAATTTAACATTTACTCAAGAGTAGTGTATATCACTAATTTAATAATGTAGAGAGAGATATGACTGAAGAATCAAACGGATCGATCAAGGATAAGCTTGCTACTTTCCTAGGTGATACATTCACTTTAGATGATGTGAACTATTCCCAAAGTATAAAGGATATTAAAGAAGGGGTATCCTTCAAAGGATTTAATATTTGGATTTTGATATGTTCTATCCTTATTGCCTCACTAGGATTAAACATGAACAGTACTGCGGTGGTCATAGGAGCTATGCTTATCTCTCCACTCATGGGACCTATAGTCGGTTTAGGTTTAGGTATCGGAATTTTCGACAGGAAACTAATCAATAAATCCTTAAAGAATATCGGAATAGCGGCGTGTATAAGTATAATAACCGCTTATTTATTCTTTAAAATAACGCCAACAGAAGAAGTGAATGAACTGCTATCTCGCACACGACCTACAGTGCTGGATCTCTTTGTTGCATTTTTTGGTGGAGTAGCAGGAATATTAGCGGCTGCTCGCTGTTTAAGTACCAATACCATTCCTGGAGTAGCTATAGCTACAGCTCTTATGCCGCCCCTATGTACTGCTGGATTTGGTCTAGCCATCGGAAACTGGGACTATTTTGCCGGTGCACTTTTTCTATTTCTGATGAATTGTATTATGATTAGCATAGCTGCGCTTCTTGTGGTACTCTATCTT
>DNHN01000099.1 GCA_003485825.1 Bacteroidota bacterium
TTCATCAAAAGCCATAATAATATCCGCTCCGATTCTGCGCTGTGTATCCATCACATTCTCAGGGGTAAAGAGTAGCTTATGACCATCTATATGACTTCTGAAAATTACTCCTTCTTCTGTAATCTTGCGTTGATCAGAAATACTGTACACTTGAAAACCTCCGCTATCAGTAAGTATAGGTCTATCCCAGTTGATGAACTTATGAAGTCCGCCAGCACCTTGAATGATATCTAGTCCTGGTCTGAGGTAGAGGTGGTAGGTATTGCCTAGAATTATCTTGGCATCTATGGTATTCTTAAGCAATGACTGATCTACAGCTTTCACCGTACCCTGAGTACCTACTGGCATAAATATGGGCGTAGGTATGTCACCGTGATCTGTGGTGAGAAGTCCTGCCCTAGCTTGCGTATCTTTTTCGCTGTGCTGAAGATTGAAAAACACTATTGGAATATTAGGCTAAATTGAATAAGTTTTGGAGAAACACGACCCAGACTACTGGCGTACACAAAGTCATCTGGTACTAGTTGATTGCCGATACCATTACTCAGTTTTATCTCCGGACTAAATTTAAAAAACTCGTAATAAATATCTAAACCGACACCCACATCATAAGAAAGTGTGTTGGGGTAGAGTGCAACTATAGGCTTGGTATCACTTCTATCCGTTTCTGCATCACTTGTAAAATCAAAACGATATGTAAAACCAGCTAAAGCATACACCCTTACATTCTTATGCCGCACACTTTTGTACTCAAAGGTCAAAGGTATTTCCATATAAGTAGCTTCGATTTCAGCTACCTTTTTTACATTATTGGTAAACTGATAGTTCATATCTCTACGAGCAAACTGAATGTTTAACATCGTACGTAAATCCCAACTCTCAGCCAACCTAAAATTAACCAATCCTCCCAATCCAAAACCAGGATAACGGACAGATTCTATCACTTTAAGTGAGTCATAGTTGAAATTATTATCGGTAACCGTATATTTTAATTTAGCCGAGTTCCCCATTATACCAAACCCAAATCGGACAGGTCTTCGATCGTAAAGCGGGTTTGTCTCCTGCGCAAGAGTTTGTAGCCCCGATACGATGAGTAGGAAACTAGATATTATTTTAAGCCTGTGTATATAGAGCATACGCCAAATGTTAAACGTCTATCTTCTACTTTTTCGTACTGCACATTACGCATTATTTTTTTAAAGACTTCTCCCTCGGGGAAAGCTCTTACAGATGCTGGCAGGTACGTGTAGGCTGCATTATCTCCTGAGAAAAGCTTACCAAATAGCGGAAGCAGCGTGCGATTATAGATGTTAAATAGCACACCGAATAAACCCTTAGGCTGAGTAAGCTCAAGTATCATGGCAACTCCTCCCGGTTTTAACACTCTTCTTATTTCTGATAAACCTTTATCTAAGTTTTCAAAATTACGGACTCCGAATGCTACAATCACAGCATCAAAAGACTCGTCTTCGTACTTTAAATCCTCACTATCACCAAAATCTAATCTCATGTTAGTGATGCCTTTTTCCTTAATCTTCTGACGACCTATCTCTAGCATACCTTCCGATATGTCTACACCTATTACCTCTTCCGGCTCTAGTGAGAGTGTTGCAATAGCAAAATCTGCCGTACCTGTAGCTACGTCTAAGATTCGCTTAGGCTTGTACTCTGCGAGCATGTTGATGGCTTTTTTTCTCCATCCTCTATCTATGCCTAAACTTAAAAAACGATTTAGAAAATCGTAACGATGTGCGATGTTATCGAACATCTTCTGTACCTGATCTTTTTTAGAGCCGTCGGCTTCGTATGGTTTTACGTTGGTTCCCATGTGTATTGCTTTGCAAAGGTAACAAATATGACTGAGAGGAGTTTAGTGAATAATGGAATTATAGCAATACACGCTAACCTACGGTCATAATAATTGCACTCATCTCAAGTTTAAACCTAAACTTAGACTTATCTCCTACCTTTGCAGCGTGATATTTAGCAAGGCAACATTTCTGAGAAGTTATAGTGGAGTGGGTCAAATAAAGGAAGCTACCGTTCCTGAGTTTGCATTCATAGGTCGAAGTAATGTGGGTAAAAGCTCCCTAATCAACGCGCTTACTTCTAAAAAAGACATGGCTAAAACCAGTTCGAAACCGGGAAAAACGCAGCTGATTAATTTTTTTACCATAGAAGACCGCGTTCACTTAGTGGATTTA
The DNA here is from genome assembly GCA_003485825.1 of Bacteroidota bacterium. GTDB lineage: Bacteria > Bacteroidota > Bacteroidia > NS11-12g > UBA9320 > UBA9320. The sequence goes on from DNHN01000099.1 coordinate 2,205, forward strand.
CCCGGATATGGATACGCCAAAGTTTCTAAGAAACTCCGAGAAGAATTTGAAGGACTCATTACCGAATACTTATTGGGAAGTGAAGGACTATTTATCGTCTTCGTATTGATAGATGCGGCTATACCTCCACAACGTATAGACTTAGAATTCATAGCATGGTGCGGAGAGCATAGAGTACCTATTGGAATAGTATTCACTAAAACAGACAAGAAAAAACCAAAACAAACTGAGGCGCATATGACTGCTTTTGAAACAGAAATCGGTCAGTTCTTTGAAGAGTTACCCGTTATTTTCGAAACCAGTGCAACTACCAAGCGAGGAATAGAAACGCTAGAACAATGGATCGTAGAACAAATGGAAGAACTAGGTAGATAAGAACTATGATATTCTTTGGGTAAAATCCAGTTCAGGAGGAGTCCATTCCTTACTGCTTTTATTTAGCAGTAATCTACACCTAAATAAATTAGTTATCCGCTACTCCACCACCACTCTTTTCATATCGTAGGCTAGATTCTCCGTGATTACACCTACAAAGTATGTACCAGGAGTAAGCATAGATATATCGAGTTTTTTCGTGTTTGTTTTTCCTTTGAGTTTTTCCGTGAGGACCACTTGACCTTGCAGGTTAGTAATCTCTATGGTACAGCAGTCGTGCTTATCTGCAAACTCGACCATTAGTTCACTACTCGCAGGGTTAGGATACAGCTTAAAACTGTAAGTAGGTTTAGATACTTCTGCTCCACTAGCTAAACTAGCGTCATACATCGCTAACGTGTATTGTCCTTTTTTCAGTTTATCGATACGGATAATTCCTCGCTTGTCAAAAAGCGAACCTGTGTTCTTAGTGTAGTCTGCATATACTTCCCATGGGCTAACCCCATTCGGTCTGTAGAGCAGCACAAGGCTATCTTCGGTGATACGTATAAGTTCGTTATCCAAGTACCCGAAATCTGAAGAATTAGTAGTTAGTCCACTATAGGTAATCTCACTACTGAGTTCTATACTGTCCTCCCATATACCGTCTACAGTCCAATATCTTTGGCGGCTAATCACCGCACCATCAGGAGCGCCATATGAACCGTCTGC
>DNHN01000059.1:0-3839 GCA_003485825.1 Bacteroidota bacterium
TAATAAGTACGTCTTAGATACTTCCTCCAGATGCAGATATGTTGCTCTTCACAGAATTAGCGGCGAGTCTGTGGTATGAAAACAAAATGGACTGCCTCTTAGTACATGCCTTCAGCAAGCTAAATCAGTTTCTAGCAGTAATGGCTATAGATTGTGAAAAGGGTGCTATGGTCTAAAAGTTAAGCTATCAAGTCTCCATAAGCTCTGCGAAAGCAAAGTGCTGTATAGGAGAGAAATAGACCATCGGCAAAAAAAAGCACCTGCCAAATGGCACGTGCTTCTATTTATTTAGGTCTTCATTTTCTAGTGCTCAGAAAGTTCTTTGATGTGATCTTCAAGGTCATACTCATCACCTTCTACGTATCCAGTATGTGTGTAGACTATGTTTCCTTTCTGATCTATAAGGAAGGTTACAGGTGGATTTGCTACATTCATCGCTCGTTGGAGGTCTCCATTGGGATCCATGAGTATGTCAAAATCCCAGTTTAGCGCATTCACCATAGGTTTTACTTTTACTGAGTTTCTACTATCATCTACACTTACTGCTACCAGTTCTACATCATATTCTTCTTGCCATTCCTCGAGCAATGCATTTACGTTCTTTAGCTCCTTAATGCACGGCTTACACCAGGTAGCCCAAAAAGAGATAATCGTGATTTTTCCATTGGTACCGTATTCGGAGATGTTGATGTCATTTCCATTCATATCTTTAAGATCTACATCCGGTAAAGTAGCAGTCCTATCCGTCTGTGCAAAACAGAATGCTGTGGAAAGTACGAGTAGTAATGTCAGTGTTTTTTTCATGTGTGTTGTTTTGTGTCTACGATTATACATTCAAGCCTTGTACCAAACCAAAACTTTTCGAAATATTATACATACCAATACTACTGTTTATTCTTTGCGTTAGTGCTAAGGCACACATAGATAAGGAGTTACGTTTTGTGGTTATTTTCAATTGCTTGGGTGACCCCATAGCTGTGAGTAGGCGGAGTGTCTGTATTCTGCTACAATGTCAAAAATTGTAGTACATCGTAAAGGTATTCCTGAGCTAAATATGGTTTCATTTTTCACAAAAGCAATAACCGTGTATATTGCGACGTATATAGAACGAAGAGAAAAAGTCAAGAGTAGAATGAAGAAATTTGGAATTCATTTAGGTATCATAGGAGCTCTAACCATAGCACTATTGCTAGGGACACTGTGGTATTTAGATATATATACAAACCACGATAGTACCCTCATAGAGGTAGAAGACTTGGAAGGGCTTACTGCAGTCAAAGCCATAGAAAGACTAGAAGCTATTGGTTTGCAAAGCGAGGTTACGGATACGGTGTATAAAGATGGAGCTAAAAAGCTATCAGTAATCAATCAAAATCCACAAGCAGGTCTCATGGTGAAACCAAACAGGAAGGTATATCTGGTTATTAATACAGATAATGTACCTATGGTAATGGTACCTGACTTAGCTGAAAAAACGTCACTACCTCAAGCTCGAAATATACTGCTCAGAAGAAATTTAAAAGTGGGTAAGGTGACCAAAAAAGTGTCGTCTTCTGTGCGCACTAAAAATGATGAACCTGTACTTGCTCAGTATGAGGCAGGCACTACTAACGTACTAAAAGCAGGGACGCTTATTGAGCGAAACTCAGAAATAGACCTTGTAGTAGGAATTTCTTCCGACTATTACTCAGACAGCACATCTGCATACGATACTCCGCTAGAGGCACCCATAGAATAGTTACTTTACATGATACTTTTTTACACTAAATTACGTTTTACCTCTATGCGACTTTGCTGGCCTTTGGGCTTACTTTTATTGGTGTTTACTGTGACGGAAAGTTATGCTCAGGTGGTGACCACACCTATGGTAAATAATGCGACTATTCAGCGTTTTTTAGCGGCTAATCCGGGCTATGTTTTTCAGCCACAGGACAAGCATAAGTTTGGAAATAGAGATACGTTAAGTCTTCCGTTCTTTGATGATTTTGCACAAAGTAAAATATACCCAGACAGTACAAAATGGCTGAATAATCAAGTATTTGTAAATTCTCAGTTCCCTATACTTCCACCGTCGCTCAATGTAGCCACCTTCGATGCGCTAGACCCTTCTGGATATCCGTATCGAAATACGATTAATAAAGATTTGAGTACAGCTGGAGATAGTCTTACGAGTCAGCCTATTAACCTAAGAGACAAGGGAGGCGTACCGTATAGTTTGTCTGATTCTATAATCTTGAGTTTCTTCTATCAGCCCAATGGATATGGCTATCACCTCAATGGTGAAGATTCGCTTCGCTTATGGATGAAGGCTGCAAATGGAATTTGGTTTCAGGTATGGAGCAAAGGTGGAGCCACCACTTCCCAAGATTTTGAGCAAGTATTAATCCCGATTCGAGATGCAAATTTCTTACACGCAGGATTTCAGTTTATGTTTACCACATTTACCCGTCAGGTAGGAAATGCGAATCATTGGCATGTAGACTATGTTTTTTTGGATGAAAAAAGAAAAGTAAACGAAGCGTATTATGATGACTATGCTATCCAAGGTCAACCCGCCTCACTTCTAAAAACATTTTGGAGTATGCCCTATGCACACTTTAGTGTGAATCCCAGTATTCATGAAGAAGATGCAGTGTACTTTAGAGTTTCCAATAGGTTTAACGTCGATAAAAATATCCAACCTTCTAATAATGTGACTTTTGAGGGTGACTTGCTCGCCCAAACGGGAGGTAGTCTTAATCAGAAAAACCTGGTGAGCGAAAGTAGCCTGGAGTTTAATTTACCCAAATACGATATTAAGGGACTTTCGGGTGATGAGCCAATAGTGATTAATCGCACCATATCCGTAAGAGAAGATAGTAAAATTAACCTAAACCCCTTTAGAGTAAATGATACGATCAGAGCTACTCAAATATTTCACGACTACTATGCCTATGATGATGGCACTGCAGAGCGTGGGTTTGGTTTCGATCAGAATACGAATCCCAGTAATATTGAAGGACAAATTGCCTACGGATTCGACCTCGCTAAAGAGGATACTCTCTATGCTATAGGGACCTTTTTTAACCAAGCCGTTTATGATGTCTCTCGACGAAGGTTTAAACTTAGAGTGTGGCAATCCCTAGCTGGTGTAGATGGTGCAAGTCAGGACATACTTCTCCATGAGTCAGATGAAATGACCCCGGTGTATAGCATAGCGAATGGCAGACGAACATTTACGCCGTACTATTTAGATACGAACTTGGTTCTTCCTGCTGGGAAATTTTATATCGGATGGTTCCAAAGTGAGATGTTTAACTTGAATGTTGGTTGGGACATGAATTTTGGTAATGCGAGAGATCCCAATAAGAAAAATCCGAATCTCTATGCTAAGAGCATAGGTGCTTGGTCTAACGACGTGCCTCAAGGTACGCTAATGATGCGTCCACATTTTGGGAGTGAAAGAGAGTTATACGCATCCGTATATTCGCCAAAAGCTAAAGAAGAGCATCCGAAAATCTATCCAAATCCTGCTACGGAAGTAGTGTACCTTGGTGCTCAGTATGATGAGGTAAGCTTATATAATTTAAGTGGAGTAGAGGTGCTGCGTGCTACAGACACGGCTCAATTTGACATAAGTGGTATTTTGCCAGGAATATACTACGTAAAAAGAGCCAATGATGATAACGAACAAATCATATCTAAACTGGTTATACTGGCTAACTAAATCATCCAAATTTCAATACAACAATGACTGACATCACAGTAGAAGAACTAAAACAGAAAATAGACAATAAAGCAGACTTTTTACTCATAGACGTGCGTGAAGACTGGGAGTATCAAGATTTTAATATCAATGG
>DNHN01000059.1:3933-4862 GCA_003485825.1 Bacteroidota bacterium
GTGCATTGTAAGAGTGGCGCTAGAAGTGCAGCTGCTAAAGATTTTATGATAAAACAAGGGTTTAAAAATGTACGAAACCTTTTGGGTGGCGTAATTGAGTGGCAAGCCAAGTTTTCATAACTCAAGCGTCTTCTAAGGTAGCGATCCTTTGTGGATTTTTACTTTTTATAGGAGTATCTATAGCGTACACGAGCTGCAAAGACTCCGTACCCGATGACGAAGTATACGCAAATCACTCCAGTGATGCCACGTATGTAGGTATGGCTACTTGTGCCTCTTGTCATGAAGATAAACACAGTACATTTATACATACAGGCATGGGACTATCTTTTGATAGTGCTTCACATAGTAAATCATCCGCCATTTTTGGCCAGGAGCATCAGGTGTATGATAGTAGTAAAGATCTGTACTACTATCCATTTTGGAAAAAGGATAAGCTCTATGTGCGAGAGTATAGGCTCCTAGAGGGGGATACCATTCATCAATTGGAAGTGCAGATAAACCACATAGTAGGGAGTGGACAGCACACTAATTCCCACTTATTTACAGAACAAGGTTTTATTTACCAAGCACCTATTACCTTCTATGTGCAGGAGCAGAAATGGGATTTAGCTCCTGGTTTTGAGAATGGGAATAACGCAAGGTTTAGCAGAATCCTAAACTCAGAGTGTATTAGCTGTCATAATTCTATGCCCAAGCTAGCAGCAAAGTCTGATTTTAAGTTTACCGAAATAGGAAATGGGATTGACTGTGAACGTTGCCATGGGCCGGGTTCATTGCATGTCGCTCAACGTACTAAAGGGGAGGGCGTAGATGTAAAAACAGAAATAGATCCTACCATAGTAAATCCCAGAAAGCTGTCGTGGCAGCGTCAGATAGACCTCTGTCAGCGGTGCCACCTGCAAGGACTCAACGTACTCAAAGAGGGG
>DNHN01000114.1:0-616 GCA_003485825.1 Bacteroidota bacterium
ATTGCTGATGCTTATCGTCTGCCAGACAGCGATAGCACAGAGTAAAACTGCAGAAGAGGTCGCTGCCAAGCACGTAGAACGACTAAATAATATAGTTCAACTCACCGCAGAACAACAAGTCCAAGTAAAGACCATTGTGCTGGCTTCTACAAAAGAAATCAAGCATTTAAAAGAAAATGGTCAGTCTACACCAGAAGAGAGAAGAGCGATAAAAGAAGCTGAACGCCAAAAGATTAAAGAACTACTTTCGGATGAGCAAAAAGCAAAACTCAGGGAAAATCATCTCCACCATAACTTAGAAGGCCATGATACCTCCAAAGTACATAAACGAGCTGATCACCAAAAAAGCGAGGCTAATAAAAATTATCTGTATGAAAAAAGAGCTGCTTTTGAAAAAAAACTAAGTGCTCCAGAAAAAGAAGCAATAGATAAAGCCAGAATGATACTCCCTACTCAACTAAAAGGTAAGGAGGCTCACGAAGCTTTATCCGAAGAACAAAAGGCAGTTCGTAAAGAACATCGAAAAAAAATTCATGCACTACTTAAGCCAATCGTAAAAGAACACAAAAAAGAACTAGAGGAGATCAGAGCAAACTTACCAGAACGCCCTAAATCT